>NZ_JBHVRO010000014.1:0-77713 GCF_042885655.1 Psychrobacillus sp. NPDC058041 | reverse complement strand
CTAAGATGAAAGCCACATTTTGCTATTACTTTATTTGAAGCTACATTGCGTGGAAGAACCACAGCATTCAATTGTTCAACATTAGTGTTTTCAAATAGATAATTTACTAATCCTTTCACCGCTTGTGTTGTGTACCCCTTATTTCTATAATGCTTAGAAATAGAGTAAGCAACCTCTCGATTTGGTCCACTTAGTTCCTCTTTAATACCCGTATTACAGAAACCAATAAATTCATCAGTTTCTTTTAAAACAATTCCCAACTTCAGCCACCCTTCGCCTATGCTTGGGAGATTAGCTAAAAACTCTTTATTATCCGGTATCTCATAATTTGTAACCCAATCTAATCTTTGTTCTCTAGTCGAACGCCAATCTGGCAAAAATTCATAAACTTCGGGTTGTGAAGTCAGTTCATAAATAGCATCTACATCTTCTATTCTAAATTCTCTTAGTAGTATTTCACCGCAGTCTATTGTAAATAAATCGTTCATATTCATTTCCCCCCAATGTATATAACTTCCTTTGCTAAGTTGAATAATTCCTTCTTCAACTAACCTGCTTCGTTAGTTTAAGAAGAAAAAACTTTACTCCTTCTTGAAGTAAAGCACCCGTTAGTTGAACAGGAACATCAAATAACGGGTGCTTTTAAAATTCACTTTATCATTTTATTATCTTAAAATTATCTAGAGGTAAAAAGACAATTTTTGCGGTACCCAATACTTTATCCTTCGAAACAAATCCAACCATTGGGTCTCTGCTATCTGTGCTGTTACGACGATTATCGCCTAATACAAAAAAGTATCCATCTGGCACAGTTAATTCACCTAAATTTTCTTCTAATGTAAAGTCTCCAGTAAGTGTACCCTTGTCTATCAAAGCTTTTTTATATTCCTCTAAGTAGGGTTCTTCGTACCTCTCACCGTTAATAAATAGTTCATCATTTTCATAAGAGATGCGGTCACCAGGAATACCAATAATACGTTTGATATAATCAGTATCTTCTTTTGCTTCAAATACAATCACATCAAATCTTTTATACTCCATCAATTTGGGGCCGATTTTATCCACTACTACTCTGTCACCGCTTTCAAATGTAGGCATCATAGAAGCACCGTCAACTACAATAGGTGTAAATAGGAAAAATCGAATACCACATCCAAATAAAATAGCAATTCCTATTGCTTTCGCCCATTCCAATAATTCATTTTTTTCTTTTGCTTTTTTCACATTCAACACCTCTTTCTCATTTAAACACCTCAATTAACTTATTCAACCTCCCTTGAATAATACCTGCTAGTTAAACTAAACTGCTGCGTTAGTTTAAGTACAATGTTTCACAAACTAATTTTATAAAACCATTGCAACTAAAAAATAAATCTAAAAATTTATTTACAATTACTTGCACAAAAACTAAAACTCGCACATATACTAAAATATAATTGAGTAAAAATAATTTTAGTAAAAAATAATTTATCAATTGGAGGGTGTTTGAAATGAGCCTTTTAGATATTTATTTGCAAAAAAACGGAAAGAAACGGTACGATGTATTCAAAGAAACTGGAATAAGTCAGCAAATGCTCGCAAGTGTAAACAAAAAAAATGTAAGCAGTTTTTCAGTTAAAACGATACAAGCAATTGCTAAAACAGTAATGAAGAGTGAAGGTGCTGTTTTAGAAGAGTTATTACGGTTAGAACAAGAAAATGCATACTTTGAAGTATTTAATGTAGAAGATTTACTACTAGCTTTTAAAAATAAAGAAACCTATATTGTAATCAAGGGTGAGTATAAAAAGAAAATAGATAAATTTGCTGAATCACAACTTTCAGAAACAGAAACTTTAGGATTGGAATTAGGTTCTGCTGGAACAATTACTATTTTAGCAGAAGCAATTTTTCAAATAGCAAACCTATTCAGTAGTAAAGATGCTGAGCACAAGAAAATTGAAAGCCAAATCCGTAAATATAAAATTAAAAGAATAAATGAAAATGAACTACTATTGTATTTGCGTCAATTAGATTATTAATTCTTACTTGAAAACCTAGAGCATAAACAAGTTAAATTTAGTTAATAAAATATTCAAAATTACAAGCCTGTATCTTTGATTAAATTAATTGTTGATACAGGGCTTTTTTTATCACCTTGTTCAACTAACCTGCACCTTTAGTTGAATAAGAAAAAATGTTTTACTCCTTCTTGAAGTAAAGCACCCGTTAGTTGAAGAATATCACCTGTGTATAGAACCAGTTCTTGCAATAGTTACTAAGTCGTTTTCAATTGCAATATCTCCAACAATTCCATGAGGGTTAGGGATTTTTTTATATTCTTCCTCACTTATTTTCTGGCAGTCAACAATAGGTAAAGTACTATTCCCGACACTTTTATAGAATTTATCCATAAATTTTGTTGCATATTCTATTTTGTTTAACTCGTTGTTGTCCATTATTTGCTCAGAATAACTACCAACAAACTTCCAACTGTAATCAAGTATTGAAGCAATACCTGAATTTGCAATATAAGAGAAATATTTTTTCTCTATTAGTTCGTGTATATTTGAAATGTTAAGCGACTCATTAGTAAAGTAGTTTAGAAACCCAATGATAATATCATCATATTTATTTAATTTTAAATCCCCCTGTAAAACAACACCATAAGCGTATTGATTAATTTCTTTTAGGTAAATTTCAAATATTTGTCTTGGAAATATATCTCGGAATTTTTTAGGTTTGTTTTTTAGCTTTATTTTAACTTCATACGGAAGCTGTCCCCCATAAATCCTCTGGTCAAAATTAAGTGCTTTTAATATTATATTTTCTAGTCTTTCAATATCCGCTTCAGAATTAATCTGCTTAAATTCTTCAAACAATAAAGTACTAATTTTTGATATAGACGTGTTCAATAAAACCTCTCCTAATTGTCCATCTTTACATATAAAATAAAACAAATCCTTATTGAACTAACCTGCGTCGTAGTTTAATAAGAAAAAATACTTTACCCCTTCTTGAAGTAAAGCACCCGTTAGTTTACAGAAGAATCCTTCACAATCTTTAAAAATATGTAAGGTAACTCCCTATCAGACACCCAAGCCCAATTAATAAATAAATTGTTTTTGTAATCCAATATGGTAATTTATCTGTCCAACTCGTTATAAATTCAAGAATAACAGAACCACTTGTACCAAAACCTTCTTCTCTATGATTATTTTTATTGTGTCTAACCCCAAAAACAATAAATCCTACACCGAAAATTAATAATAAAATACTTTCCATATAAAATCCCTTTCTAAATTAAATCCCAGCTACCTTTTTTAAAAATCATATCGGTTCTTCTGCTAAAGCACTCGTTTCCCCATTTTTGTTAGCCAAAACTGCTTATTATCTATTCTCTTATCAGCGAGCATTTATTAATAATGAAAATTCATTATAATTCTTTATTACATTTCTCCCTATAGGGTTTAATCTATCCTCTTGATTTATAGGTAAACTTCTTTCCTTTCGATGTTGTTGAAGATATTCAGAAAATCCTTTATGTACGGCTATAACATACTGCTTTAGATTAAAAATATAATATAATATTTCATCTGTATAAGGAGCTATATGTTCAACTTGAAGGCTTGTACCATCGCTCGAGAAATAATAATAGTCATAATTTCCGTAGTAGTCCACTTTTGTTCTATTAACTTCTCTTTTATATAAATTTGAAAGTGCAAGGAATAATTCAGGTAAAGCGATAAAACCTAAACCAGAGATAAAGCTAAATTTTTGTCCATCTCCTAAAACTTCGATTCTAACATCTCCATTTGTAAAATTAATGACTACTCTACACTGATAATCTTTGTTCAAAATAATTCCACCCTTTTTATTATTTACTCACCAGTGCTTCTTCAACTATCCTGACACGTTAGTTTAAGTACATTCTTTCACAATCTTTAATCTTTATAGTGATAGTAACATAAATATCCATTTAAAAATTATCTAACCTCTAGGAAATCTATAGAGTTTAGATGATTTTTAAATGGATAATCAATCTTTTTTACAAAGCTACACTTTATTCAAGTTCAACTGGATCGAAAACAACTTTCTCTTCATTTTTCATTATAATCGGCTCGATTTTCAGTCTTTTTTGCGTTAATCCTTCTTTCAAAAACACTTCCTCCTAAATAAAAACGCACTCTACTTTTTGATTAATATAAATAGAAGCATCTTTTTTATTCATGGAAATCCAGTCCTGAACCATAAAGAAAAAGCTGCCCAAAAGAGGCAGCCGGTTCTTCTTATAATTCGACAGTTAGTTGTATTAGTTATTTACATTAGTTAATACTGTTTGTTAGGACACTTGGTCCTAACTTATTTGTTTTGGAATTTGAGAACCGCACCTTAAGCCAATAATTAAAAATAAATTGATTTATACAACTATTCCGTTTGCACAATAGTATGGTATGTCACCTTTCACACCTATTCGTTCTTGAGAGTTATGAGGCTTTCATTCGGAAATTTTTTTCGATAATGCGAAAGTGTAATTAGAGGGAAAATATATCGATAACTATGATAATGAATATATAAACTACCAGCCATTCCCTGTCCTTTTGGATAAGATGTTGTCCAGTCATCTTTATTATTATTTTCTAAAATATATTTGATGCCGGATATTATTTCTGGTGTGAGTTCGTCTTCAGCAGCAATCAGCGCATCCAATGCCCAGGCTGTATGAGTTAATGTACTTGCTCCCAATGGAACGTACTTTTTCATTTTATCACTTCTACAAGACTCTCCCCATCCTCCATCCGAATTTTGAATATCACGAAGCCATTTGACTGATCTTAGAATAGAAGGATGGTCCGATGATATTCCTGCTGCAACAAGCCCAGTTATAGCAGCCCAAGTACCGTAAATATAACATATGCCCCAACGGCCATACCACGATCCATTAGGTTCTTGATGATCGAATAACCAATTGACACCTAGCTTAATAGAGTCGTGACTCTTCCTTAAGTCAGTGAAGTTCCCGAAAAACTCCAATGTTCTTCCTGTTAAATCTGCACTTGATGGATCTGCGAGTAAATATTCAGCATCTTCAATTGGAATCATAGACAAAATGCTACTATTCACGCCTTTTTCGAATGATGGCCATCCTCCATCATCATTTTGCATTGAAAATACCCAGCTGATTCCTCTGTCCCAAGATGTATAGAATTTGTGGCTTTTAATGACAGTTTGGCAGATTGACCTTAAGGTTGCAGTAGTATCATCAATGTCAGGGTTCAATGTATTTACATTTGAGAAACCCCATCCCCCTGGAAGACTTTCTGGATTGTGTATTACCCAGTCCCCATATTTGTAATGCTGTCGTGTTAATAAAAATTGGTTTGCTTTTGTTATAACTGGATCTAAATCGGAAACACCTGCTTCTTGCATAGCATAACTAATTAAAGCTGTATTCCATACCGTTGCTGTGGTGAATTGCATATGAGTCTTCCCGTCGACTTGGCATTTCATAGACTTTAATCCGTTTAACGCATGAATGATTGTGGGATGATCTTTCTTATATCCAAGGGAAAGCAACGAGAAAATTAGCAGAAATGTCGAGCTAAAGTAACTGTATAAGGTTCCATCTGGTTCAATTCGTTCTAGCATATACTGTTTTGTCTTATCTACCGCAAGTTCCTGAATTTGGTTGGACAAACCAATTAGATCCTCAATTCTTCTTTGAAAGGATAAAAGAAAAGAACTCCATTCATACCTTGATAAATATTCTTCATCCCGCCAGTTATGGTTCACAATATATAAATCTGATATGTTTGGACTTTTATTTGTTTTAATTATGTATTTCTTATCAGCAAGAATCATGAGTGGAGCGATATTTGCCCTACCAAAGACAGAAATGTCGAAAAAATTTATCGGGAATGAGTGTGGTAATAAAACAAATTCTGTCGGGATAGTAAAAATTTTTGCCCACGAAAATTGTCCAGTCACTGCTAGAATAATTTTTGTTAGTAAATTACTTTTGTCTATTCCCCCATTTGATAAAATAAACTTCCTTGCTATTTGTATTCGTACATCATCGTGAGAACAATAACCGGAATATAGAAGAGCGTAATAAGCTTCAATCGTGGCAGCTACATTCCCGCCCTCTTCTTCATCATAAAACAGCTTCCAAGCACCATTGTCTTGTTGTTTACTTAAAATCCTATCTACTAGTTCTTTTATTAATTCTTCATCATCAATAGTTAATGAACGCAATAAAATAATCATATAGGCATCCGTTGTAATACCTGTTTCAAAAGGATAATCCCAAGTTCCTTCCTCCGATTGATCCTGCTTCAAGATGGATATAATTCGGTTAATTTCGTCTGTTATGGTACCGTTCACAACATTCGTCCTTCCTATATCATAAATTCAATACACCTAAACATATTCGATTAAATTTTAAAAAATGCTAAGAAGCAAATAAGTATCTATCAAACTACTTTTAGTTCATTAAATTCGAATCGTTCACATGAGAAGTATTCCAACAAGAACCTGTTATGTAATACAAAATTAAAAATAAACATACAAATGATCCCAAATTCAAATATGAATTGGGATCAGCTTGTTTTTGTTAATTAATGGCGCCTCGTCCTACGCGATGCCTTCATGTCCAACGAAGTTCGATGGTTCATTCTCGGAAAAAGAGTGTCTTTTTTCTAGACTTGATTAACGATTCTTGTGTATAAACTCTTCATTCTCTTTATATACTAAGAAGAAATAGATTCGGTATGGAGGAATGACTTTGAATAAAGTAGAATTTAAACAGTTTTTTGATATTGGATATAAAGAGATGATTTTCAAAGCAAATAATGATGAAACTATTATCTGTATAAAAAATACGTACTCGGTGCCTTCCTCGATGATTTCATCTTCTATAATTCATATAAATGGAACATTATTTGAAGAATCAAGATGGGCTTTCTTCTTTAAAGATCTAGTGGAAACTAGAACAAATATTAGAGAAAACGTCTATATTGTGCTAGATAGATATGAAGTAGATCCAGAAGATTTTGATGAAGAAGAATTTATTCAACACTTAATTGATGAGGCAACCGAAAAAATAGCAGAAACAGATTTAAATACTACTTTAAACGAAATGGAAGTTTATTAATGGAAAGAAGGATGCTCATACTATGTACCAAGACCCATTTCGTCATTAATGAGTCTTTGTATGAAATCTATAGATAAATTTAATGGACCTTATTTAATTTTTCTTTATCTTCCTTTAGCTGTTGTTGAAGTGACATGATAGGGTCCAAATCTCCTCTTGTTTGGATGGCCATTTGGACCGATCTTTCCGCTCGTTCAATCATGTCCTGCGCATTTTGAATAAACTGCTCTGTTGGGTTCGTTAGAGCTTGCCCTACAGCAAATGTGACATTATCTACGGAATTGTGCAATCGAGAAATAACATTATCTTCTTTCCAGCTCATTTGTGTATGATCTACCATTGGAAATTCCTCCTTAAAATCAATTGTTTCGTCTTTACTATGGCAATATCACCTCATTTTTATTCATTCGAAGTTCCCTTAATAGTTTTTATAGTTCTGGGAATAATACTTCTTGCAAGATTTTTTTAATGAAGGAGGAAACAAAGTGCCAAATACTAGCCAAAGACCGAATGATTTAGCAAATAATAAAGAAAGACTAAAGAAAACAATTAATAATATGGAAGCTGCTGAAGAAGCAATGAAATTTGCAGAAGGAAAAGAACTTTCTGCAATCAAAGAGAAGAATGAACGTCGTAAGGATAGCATTGAAGTTCTACAGAGAGAAGTAAAAGCGGAGGCTAAATCAAAAATTAACGGTTATATCTAAATTTAATACAAAATACCCCAGTAGTTCATACAACTACTGGGGTATTTTCATCCATCATTTATTCTTCAACATATACAAAAGGTATGCCTAATCCCCTTACTTTATAACTTAAACTTCCTTGAATATCCTTAACATAACTATTTTGTTTCATCGTTAACATTTCCCCATCTTTAAATAGAAATTCATAATACGATGTTTCTTTATCCTCTGGTAACTTCTCATAATAAAGTAACTTATCGAGCTCTTTCCAATCATATACCTGATTTTCATTAGAAAAAAGTGTTCGATAAGCAATTTCATCGTCTGATAAAGTTACATACGATAACGAAGCAATATAAAAAGTTAAGCCACAAAGAATAAAACAAAGAATTCCAACACTAACTGTCCACTTTCGCACATCATATAGCCATAGCAACCCACATGCAAGAACTAGGAAAAACACTCCAACACCAAATGCCACATAATTTTCTCCAGGAACATACGTAATCCAAATTTCTCTCTTATAATACAGTGTATTTACAACCG
Organism: Psychrobacillus sp. NPDC058041; assembly: GCF_042885655.1. Classification (NCBI taxonomy): domain Bacteria; kingdom Bacillati; phylum Bacillota; class Bacilli; order Caryophanales; family Bacillaceae; genus Psychrobacillus; species Psychrobacillus sp. NPDC058041. Next base: position 69,349 of record NZ_JBHVRO010000014.1, on the reverse strand, counting down.
CTAAAGGTATTATTATCAAAAAAATCGGTGAAAATAGAGCAATACAAGCTCCAATTGCCATGAAAATATGCCTTCTATCATAATTTCTCATAATCATACATCCCTCCTATGTTAAATAGAAACTAAGTTCTTACGCAGAAAACCTCTTCATATACCAAATCTGACTATTCAAAAAGTTCCTAATATAATTATATACGGTAATATTTGGGTATTCAACCTTTTTCGATTAGTACCTATTTGTTGGGGTATACTGTGAAATAATTATTCAATATCAGTCTTTTCTGCTCGGAGGTGAACCGATATTAAAAACAGTTTGAGTATCTTTAGAACTGATCTTCAAAACATCTGTAGGAACTGGGTAGCCGCAATACTTATCGGCGGTTTAGTTTTTTTACCTTCCTTATATGCATGGCTAAATATTTATGCCTCCTGGGATCCTTATTCTCATACTGATCAACTCCCAGTTGCTATTGTAAATGAGGACACAGGGGCAACAGTTCGCGGAGAAAAATTAAACGTAGGAAATGAACTAGTGAACACATTGAGAGGTAATCATGACATGAAATGGTCTTTCACCTCTCGAAAAATAGCTATTGAAAAAGTAGAGTACGGTGATTATTTCGCAGTCCTAATTATTCCTTCAAATTTTTCAGAAAAACTAGCCTCTGTCGTATCTGATAATCCCGAAAAAGCAAATATTGAATACTATGTGAATGAAAAAATTAACTCCATTGCTCCGAAAATAACTGAAAAAGGTGCGAGTGTGATTGTAGAGAAAGTTAGCAGCCAATTCATCTCAACAGTTAATGGTATCATTTTTACTCTCTTTAATAACTTGGGAATTGAAATTGAAAAAGACTTGCCTGATATAAGAAAATTTGAAAGTTATGTGCTTGAAGTCCAAAAAAATTTACCTCATATACATGAATTACTTACAAGCGCACAAAATGATGTAGCATCCTCCCAAACCATTATCAATACGGCGCAATCATTTATGCCACAAGTTGAAGAAGTCACAGCTGAGGGTATTAAAACGATTGAAAGTTCCCTAACCATATTATCCAAAGCCCAAGAACGTCTAAACAGTCTGGCTCCAGTAATAGAAAATGATTTAGAGAAAATAGCAAAAATAGCAAAAAATACGAATGAATTTCTTCAGGCAGTCAAAACTGTCAAACCAAATTTTACAGAGTTGGATAACGTAAGGAAGGAACTCGACGATAAGATGGTGATCTCTATTCAAACCATCAACTCCATTGAAGAAGACCTCAATTGGTTAAATAGTATAAATCATCCAGAAACCCAAACCTCTATACCCAAAAAACAACAAGAAAAACTGACAGATGCAATTTCTAAAACAGCTGATTTAAAAGCATTTTTAAAAGAAATGCAGACGAATACAGGAGCACTAAATGAACTTATAACAACTAAAGAACAATTACCGCCAAATACTTTGCCTAACTTACAAGAAATAGCAAAGAACACCTCTATCCAATTAGATGCATTCATAAATGAATTCAAAAAGACAATCGAACCAACCATTCTCTTAGAAATAAATGATGCGCGAAATACATTACTAAACGCAAAAGGTCTTCTGACAAATATCCAGGCCACTTTACCCCAAGTAGAACTCATTTTAGGAAATACAGATGCCCATTTAAAAGATGGAAATAAAACTTTAAACTATGTAATTTCACAGTATCCATATATAAGTGATGAAGTGAATAAGTTAGCGGAGAGAATAAGAAAAGTTCAGGGAGAAACTGATATCAATGAAATTGTACGGTTACTTCGCAATAATCCGGAAGCAGAACGTAGTTTTTTTGAGGAACCTATCGTTTTAAATGAAAAAAAGCTTTTTCCTATTGCAAACTATGGCACAGGAATGACTCCTTTCTACACAGTACTTGCTATTTGGGTTGGCTGTTTACTCCTTATTTCACTACTTGCTACAGATGTTAATCAGAAAGTTATAAGCGAACGTGAAATGTACTTTGGACGGCTACTAACATTTTCAGCGATTGGTATTCTTCAAGCACTGATTGTGACTGTCGGAGATATTGTACTGTTAGGTGTGGTCATCAAAAACCCATACTGGTTCGTGCTGTTCGGATTCCTTATTAGCTTTGTTTTTATGTCCATTGTATACACACTTGTCTCAGTATTTGGAGATGTGGGAAAAGCTTTTGCAATAGTAATGCTCGTATTGCAGATTGCAGGATCTGGAGGGACTTACCCAGTAGTATTATTACCTAAGTTTTTTCAATTGATTAATCCATTCTTACCCTTCACTTATGCTGTTAGCTTAATGCGAGAAGCAGTAGGTGGCATGGTTGCGCAGCGAGTCATACAAGATATTTTATTTCTCTTATTAACTGGAATTGTATTTATATTATTTGGCATTTTCCTAAAAGAAAAAGTGAATCGAAAAACAAGAGATTTGCTAAATAAATCAAGAGAATCAGGCTTATTTCATTGAGAGTAATACTTTTTTAAGGTCCCTTGTCTACACTATTACCTAAGGAATTTTGAATCATGAAGTGACTGGATCACTTCATGATCCATTTATTTTTCCCCATAATATTGTGGGGAATGTTTTTAGTTACTTCAACACATACTGTGCCAGTACACTTTGTACTTTGTATATGTTCAGTGATTTATTGAACTTCTTTTGCACTGGAGTTGGGCTTCCCGAAAGCCAGACTTTTAACTCTGCGTCAAGATCAAATGTTCCTGCAGTTTCAATAGAAAAGTGAATAATACTTTTATAAGGTATGGAATGATATTCCACTTTCTTACCACTCATCCCTTGTTTATCAATTAATAGCAATCTTTTGTCCGTGAAAACGATTAAATCCCGAATAAGTTTATATGCATGCTCTACCTTTTCACTAGTAGCCAGCAGTTCCTCCAATTCTTTCTCCACTTTATCTAATTCTAACTCTGAGGCATTTCCCATTAATCCATCAAATAGTCCCATTGTAATTCCTCCTTTTAATTGACCGAATATCCCGATTAACATACGACCAATTATACCTATTAAATGTTGAACATCCACTCTATTGTTATATAAGTATAATTGGTAGTTTCATATACACTTTAATCACATTTATGATTACCACTGAGTATTCTATCTTATACCCTTTTAAGCCAAGGAAAGTAATTAAAATAGAAGGAGTGAATAAAAAGTGTATCCTTACTCAAATATATATTCCCATTCCCCTCATGTATTCGGTTATGGCATTCCGTACTCTCAATATACCGCTCCAGTTAGATACATTTTTAAAAAAATCCCATACTCTTATGTTAACTTCTATATAAGTAAAGCAAAAGTAGATTTTATTAGTATGAATCGACTTCTTTGGATGGAGCATGTCAACTGGACAAGAATGACGATTACTAGCATTGTATTCCATTTGCCCGATTTACAATTTGTTCAGGAACGGCTCTTAAGAAACGCAACCGATTTGGGAAATTGTATTCGGCCATATTATGGCAATAAAATTGCGGATCAATACGCTGCTTTAATTAAAGAGCATCTAGTGTTAGCAGCAGAATTAGTAACAGCTGCTGTGAAGGGAGATACTAAACAGGCGGATGAAAAAGAGAAAGCCTGGTATAAAAATGCGGATGAAATTTCAACATTCTTAAGCAATATTAACCCTTACTTAGGAATAGAAGATGTTAGAAAAATGTTTTATACACATTTGGACCTAACAAAATTAGAAGCAGTTTGTATGATTCAGAAAAATTATAAAGAAGATATTGAGGTTTTTGATAAGATTGAAGCAGAAGCCTTAGAAATGTCAGATATGATTTCAGAAGGGATTATCATGCAATTCCCTCATAAGTTTTGATGTAAAATGGAAGACCAAAATCAAATTCTTAAAACCTCATGTAGGCACTTCGAAAAGAAGTAGTACCTACATTTTTTTATTTATGTTAAGTTAGCTAATGTCCATCAAGTCCCTAACTTCTTACGCTAAGAATTCTACTCAATAATTGGATCTACAGGCTTACTTATATTGTCCTTAAATTCTATTGGCACCTGTTTCTTTTAGGAGAAGCAATTGTTCTTTTGACACCTTCCATTATGGTTCCCCACCCATCTTACTTGCTTCCTTACAGGCAGATCTAGGTCTTGAATGATTAGCTCAACCTGATCATTCAGTATATATGACTAGATTCCAATGCTAGTAGTCATTATTACATTCCCTTCTTCTTAACGCACTAATTGATAAACTATCATACAATAATCCTTATTGTTAGTATATCCTTGTTCATTTACTCTACCTATTTCCACGAAATCGCATTTCTCTAATAGAGAGATAGATGGCCTATTGTTCTCCTCTGTATAAGCTTGTATCTTCTCTAAGTTCATAACTTCAAAACCATATTCAATTACACGTAATAATGATTCTCTCATCAACCCTTGACCTTGATATGCAGGGATAATTCCATAACCTAGTTCCCCACTTTTTTCTTCCTTGTTTAGGTTCCAAATGCTTATAGTTCCTATCACCTTTTTTGTTTGTTTATGTTCAATTGCCCAAATAATCCATTTCTTTTCATCGGTACCTTGATTCATCTTTTCCATATAGGCAATGGTTTCATCAATATTTCCATCTACTTTTGTATCTGTAAATGTATGCATACTTGAATCTTTTCTCATGGCATATAAATCCGATTCGTCATTTTGTTCTATTCTTCTTAGTAAAAGATTCTTTGTCTCCAAGTTAGGAAAAGAAGTGTAATTTATCATAGCCGCACCGTCTTTCTTCGAAAGTAGTATTTTTACTTTATCTGCTCTTTAATACCTTTTATAATAATTTGTAAACCTGCTAAAAAGTTATGTTCATCATTCATCTTCCCTTTTGGAGAGAGTATGTGTTTATACACATATGGTATTTCTTCTCTTGTAATAGAAGTAATGGCTTTCGAAAATTGCTTACCGATCTCTTCTAGGCCAATTTTTTCTACCATTCTTTTTTGTTTTTGTTCATCTAATGCATAGGAAGTAACGTAATTATTAATAAGGCTAACTGTTAAAAACACTTTATCCTCCGGAAAATTTGCACGGTGAAAGATTTCCAATGTTTTATTAATCAAATGCAGTCTCATAGGAGTAGTAGGTAGTGTATCCATCATAATTTCTGCCCCATCCGAAATGGATAACATAACACTTCTAAGTTCAAGTGATAATAGAATAACCTCCTCTTCCCAATTGTCTGTAGGGCTTGGAAACTTAATTTGAGAGGAAATATGTTCGGATAGTAGTTGAAGCAATTCCTGCTTGTTTTTTATATACCAATAAAGAGCAGGGGCTTGAACATGAAGTTTTGCTGCAATATTTCTCATTGTCAGTTGGGATAATCCCTTCTCATGTAATAGTTCTAATGCTACTTCTATTATACTTTCTTTATTTACCTTCTTTTTAGTCACTACTATCACCTCGATACAATCATTGTACAGCCTTTTCTCCATACTTTCTTTACATATATATTTAACGGTGTTAAACTACAAAATATCAATTTAGGGGGTTAGGCAATAAATGAAGAGTGAAACAAAGGTCAAGCCTGTTATGGCGGCACTATTGTTAGGAATATTTATGGCTTCTTTGGATAACACCATTGTCGCTACAAGTATGGGTTCAATTATTGGCGATTTAGGTGGCATGGACAAATATGTATGGGTTACATCCGCTTACCTAGTTGCAGAGATGGCAGGAATGCCGATATTCGGAAAACTATCCGATATGTACGGTCGCAAGAAATTTTTTATCTTCGGAATAATGTTATTTTTAATCGGCTCGATACTGTGTGGGACTGCCCAATCCATGGTTCAATTGTGTATTTTCCGTGCCATTCAAGGAATTGGCGGTAGTGCACTAATGCCAATTGCTTTCACTATTATTTGGGATGTTGTCCCTAGTGAGTCACGAGGAAAGATGAGCGGGTTATTTGGAGCGGTATTCGGGTTATCCAGTATAGCAGGTCCTTTATTAGGCTCATTTATTACAGATCATATTCATTGGCGTTGGATTTTTTACATTAACATCCCAATTGGTCTCCTTGCTTTAGGTCTTATCACTTTATTTTATAATGAGTCCAAAACACATACTCGTCAAATTATTGATTGGGCTGGTGCCATATTCCTTGTAAGCTTCTCTGTATCTCTTATGTTCGCACTTGAATTAGGTGGAGATACGTACAGCTGGAGCTCATGGCAAATTATCTCTTTATTTATCATTTCAATTGTTTGTTTTGTTGCATTTTTAATCATAGAAAAATACGCGGAAGATCCCATTTTACCCTTTGATTTATTCAAAGAACGTTTATATACTACTAGTGTTTTAACCGGAATGTTCTATGGTGGCGTATTTATGGTTTCTACTATTTATATCCCGCTCTATATTCAAGGTGTAACAGGTGGAAGTGCTACGAACTCAGGCCTATTACTGTTACCGATGATGGTAACATCCAGTGTAGGAGCAGCCACAGGTGGTGCTTTGGCTAATAAGTTTAGCTATCGATCTATTATGATCGTTTCGAGTATTCTCCTTGGAGCTGGGGCAATTTTACTTGGAACTTTAGAGCCTTCCACTCCTCGTTGGATGTTAACTATCTATATGATGATAGTAGGACTTGGTGTTGGTCCTTCCTTTTCGATTCTTGGTATGTCTGCTATTCAAAAAGCTCTTCCTCAACAAAGAGGTAGCGCCAGTTCAACGAGTAGTTTCTTACGCGCTTTAGGAATGACACTTGGTATTACCATTTTTGGCGTAATACAAAGAAATAGTTTTATTTCAGGATTACCAGAGTCATTTAAACAAAATGTGGTTGGCAGTAATAGTCGTGCTATTTTATCTCCGGAATTACGCACTAAAATTCCTGCCGATGTTTTAAAGCAAATTACAGAAGTTTTATCTAACTCTCTTACTACTACATTTTTATGGACACTTATCCCTCTTGCGGTTGCATTTGTTTTTATAATCTTAATGAGCAAAGAGAAACTATCTGATTCACAGATGTTTCAGGATAAATAAATTACACTAAAAACAGAAAAGGTTCCAGAACAAGATTAATTTGTTCTGGAACCTTTTATTTGTTCTCCCTATTTTCCTTTACAGGCGGAAAAAATCTTGCTTTCTTCAACTTAGAATAGTGAGCGATTGGACCATTCACATTGTCATTACTGTTTAAAAACGATGCCATTGAATTCTTAAATATTGTGCAAGTAACGTTTTGCAAAACCCAAGGTGAATGACTAATATAGACACGAAACAAATTATCTTTCGTTTTTGTCCACAAATAATACCGTTCCGTCAGCCATCGCTCGAAGAGATTACTTTCAATTCTACCAGGTATCGGTTTAAATGTTGTAACAAGTACCTCCGGAACTGATTTTCCTTCTCTATATCTACTATGAACCGTAAATGTATTCTTACTTTGCTTTAAACTAATCTCCGCATAGCGAAAAGGTAAAAAGCCTCCCATTCTCATCAATTTAACAATCAAAGGATTATTCGCATCTAAACTAAAGAAGTATACTCCGACTCTCCCCTGAAATGTGACGTACGTACGAAAGTTAAGCTCTAAAAAAGAACTAAATCCGAGTATAGGAGGAGTGAGTCTTGGCCGATTCCCTTTTACTTTGAAAAATACTAAGCCAATCCATGCACTTCCATTATAAAGGTCCAATTCTAGTTCAAAGGGAATATGTTCAATCAAATCGTCCGGAGAAACTGGCCAATGGAGAAATAAGATATTATGCCATTCTTGCGTCATTATCCACTGGTTGTTATACATAGGTTGCCTTCTTCCTTAAGGATACTACTACAAAGTATCTCCACTGGATAGCAAATTCAAACTTTCAGAAGATATCCACCATATAGTTTTCAAATGCACCCCTTCTGAAAAAATCAAAATATTTCCATTCAATATATATTTATCTATTTTAATGTCAATCTTTCAAACTTATTTACAATTTGGTTAACAAACGTTGAACTTTTGTACATATCTTCATGAACTTTTTGTGAAGGCAGTTTCTTTCCATGGTTTTTAAAAAGGTGTGGGAATAAGATAGAGGCAGATTGTAAAACGTCTATCAATAATTTGGCTTTCTATGAAATACAACTTTATTAAAATAATTCGAGAGGGGTACAACTATGAAATTGAAAATGAAATGGGCTCTATTTACAATGTTTCTCACTGTAGCCACTGTGCTGTCTGGTTGTGAACCATTATTAGTATTAGATCCGAAAGGTCCACAGGCGGAAGCACAAGCACATGACATCATGTTTTCCATTTGGATGATGTCTGGTATTGTAATTGTCGTTTTCGCGATTTTAATATTTATCTTGATTAAATATCGTGCTTCTAAACAAAGTGAAGATTATGAGCCACCACATATTGAGGGAAACCATATTGTAGAAGCAATTTGTGTAGGAATTCCAATTATTATCGTAGTTATTCTGTCTATAGTTTCTGTCAGAAGTAACTATGAAGTAGAGGCAGTTCCAGTAAAATATGAGGATCAAAAACCATTAGTTATTTATGCTTCATCTTCCAACTGGAAGTGGCACTTTAGTTACCCAGAAGAAAACATCGAGACTGTTAACTATTTATATATTCCAGAGAAACGTCCTATTGAATTTAAACTTTATTCATATGGACCAATCACTAGCTTTTGGATTCCACAACTTGGCGGTCAAAAATATGCAATGTCTGACATGGTCACAACATTACACTTAGCAGCTGACGCAGAAGGCGAGTTTGATGGACGAAATGCAAACTTTAGTGGTGAAGGATTTGCACAAAATACGTTCCAAGTTACTTCCATGTCCCAAGCTGACTTTGATGACTGGGTAAAAGAAGTACACGAAACAGCTAAACCACTTACAAAAGAAAAGTTTGAAGAATTATTGAAACCGGGTCATTTGGGGCGTTCCACTTATAACGGAACTCACTTAGAATTCTCACCAGCTCCAGAACACCAAGGTATGTCGGATATGTCTGATATGTCCGATATGCCGGGTATGTCTGATTCACATGATCAAAAATCACATGAGGAATCTGAACACTCTCACCATTAATTTTGGTTTACAAGTTTAACTTTAGCTCATTTTTTGAGCAGCACTATATTCCCGAAAGGAGTTTCAAAAGTATGGATTTCTTTAAACAATTCGCAGTACCACATCCAAGCTTTTTAATATACGCATCCATGGTTGGCATTGGTCTTACTATGGTTGCAATCGTTATAGGAATTACCTATTTTAAAAAATGGGGGTACCTTTGGAGAGAATGGTTAACAACTGTTGACCATAAACGAATTGGTATTATGTATTTGTTATCTGCTTTGCTAATGCTTTTCCGAGGCGGCGTAGATGCTATTATGATGCGTGCTCAACTAGCATTACCTGATAACACCTTGCTAGATTCTGAGCATTATAACGAAGTTTTCACGACACATGGGGTTGTCATGATTCTGTTTATGGCAATGCCATTTATAATGTTTTTCTTTAATTTCCTTGTTCCTTTACAAATAGGAGCTCGTGATGTAGCGTTTCCACGCTTAAATGCGATAAGTTTTTGGTTATTCTTTATGGGGATGGGATTATTCAACCTATCCTTCATTATAGGTGGTTCACCTGATGCGGGATGGACTTCTTATTTCCCACTAGCGGGTAATGAGTTTAGTACATCTGTTGGTACAAACTATTATATGATTGCCATACAAATAGCCGGTCTCGGTACTTTAATGACTGGTATTAACTTTATGACGACGATTCTAAAAATGAGAGCACCTGGTATGTCTCTAATGAAAATGCCAATGTTCACATGGTCTGCGTTTATTGCCAATGTTATTATCGTTTTCGCTTTCCCTGTATTAACAGTAGCACTTGCAATGGGAACGATGGATCGACTATTCGGAACAAACTTCTTTACAACCGCTAACGGTGGTATGGATATGATGTGGGCGAACTTGTTCTGGGTTTGGGGTCATCCCGAAGTGTATATCTTAATCTTGCCTGCATTTGGTCTTTACAGTGAAATTATATCCACTTTTGCACGCCGTAATTTATATGGTTATAAGTCAATGGTTGCATCAATGGTTATTATCTCTCTATTATCATTTTTTGTATGGGCCCACCATTTCTTTACAATGGGTCAAGGTCCAGTATCAAATAGTATTTTCTCGATTACTACAATGGCGATTGCCGTTCCTACCGGAGTTAAGATGTTTAACTGGCTGTTCACACTCTGGAAAGGGAAAATTGTATTTACTACCCCGATGCTATACTCTATACTCTTCATTCCTTTGTTCACATTAGGTGGAGTTACAGGAGTTATGCTTGCAATGTCAGCAGCTGACTATCAATATCATAATACGATGTTTTTAGTGGCTCACTTCCACAATGTAATTATACCGGGTGTAGTTTATGCGATGCTTGCAGGTCTCACTTACTATTGGCCAAAATTGTTTGGCTTTATGTTGAATGAAAAAATCGGTAAATGGACAGTTTGGTTACTTTCCATCGGCTTTGTCTTAGCCTTTATTCCAATGTATATTACTGGTTTAGATGGTCAAGCACGTCGTATGTATACTTACTCTGAATCAACAGGATTTGGTCCGTTGAATATGGTTGCATTCTTCGGTGCAGGCTTGATGGCGGTAGGTTTTGTCTTACTTGTTTACAACATTTACTACAGTACACGTTATGCTTCAAGGGATATTAGTAATGATCCATGGGATGCACGTTCTCTTGAATGGGCAACACATACGCCAGTACCAGAGTATAATTTTGCGATTACGCCAAAAGTTAATTCAACTCAAGCATTTTGGGATTCTAAGAAAAATGGTCATGAATTATTTCCAGGTAAACTAGAAAAAATTCATATGCCAAATAATAGTGGATTACCATTCATTATGGGCTGTTTCTTCTTTGTCTTTGGATTTGCAATGGTATTCAGCATGTGGCCAATTGTCATTATATCGTTAATCGGCTTATTAGCTTGTCTAGCTTACCGGTCATTTGAGAAAGATCACGGACGATACATCTCCGTTGAAGAAATTGAAGAAACCGAAACAAAATTGCGAGGTGCTAAAAAATGAAGATAGATAACTCGCTTCCACTGGAATATAGTACGGAAGAAAATAGCTTAAAAGTATTGGGCTTTTGGATTTTTCTAGGTGCGGAAATAATGCTCTTTGCAACTCTTTTTGCAACCTATTTTACAATGGTTCACCGTACAGGCAATGGTCCTACTGGAGCTGAAATCTTTGAAATTACACCAGTATTAATGGAAACAATCTTACTATTAACTAGTAGTTTTACAATTGGTCTTGGAATTCACGCCATGCGTATCGGCAACAAAAAAGCGACGATGGCATTCTTTTTAATCACACTTCTTCTTGGAGCAGGATTTTTAAGCTTTGAAGTCTCTGAGTTCATTCACTACGTTCATGTAGGGGCAACACTACAAACTAGCGGATTTACTGCTATCCTGTTAACTACACTAGGAACTCATGGATTGCACGTAACATTTGGTTTCTTTTGGGGATTATTTATCCTATTACAAATTAAAAAGCGTGGTTTAACTCCTGAAACAGCCAATAAATCATTTATCTTCTCACTTTATTGGCATTTCTTAGATGTAGTTTGGATTTTCATCTTTAGCTTCATCTACTTGAAAGGAATGATGTAATTATGAAAGAATTATTCCCTTTAAAACAAGTAATGGGCTTTATCGCTTCGCTAGTTCTTACTGCAGTGGCACTTGTAGTTTACTTTACTGATATGTCATTCGCAGTAGGTATGACAGTTCTTCTTCTAACAGCATTTATACAGGCTGGCCTCCAGCTAGTTGTATTTATGCATGCAGGTGAGACTAATGATAAAAAATCTATCTACGCAAACGTATATTACGGTTTACTTATTGCGCTAGTTACCATTTTCGGAACATTAATGGCAATGGTTTGGGATATGTAAACAGGAAAACTAAAAGAGGGCGTCTTTTTAGGCGCTCTCTTTTTTCATTTTCTAGAGTTTGTCACCATTTCTTCTGAAGCAACTAGAAATAGACCAATTAAAAAAATGAAAACTGATCCCATTACTGTTCCGATACCAACACCAATAGCAGCATTATTATCACTTATAAAAATCCCGTACAAGAAGATAGCTACTCCTAAAGAAAGTAATGTGGCACCTGCAAATCTTGTAGCATTTAACATATTCTTATATTTTTCCACTTTGACCATCCTCCTTTTTTATATATTATTCATCTTGTTCACAAAATTGTCAAATACTCTTTTATATTTATATATATTATTCTTTACACGTGAAAAAGTAATGGATAATTTGAATTTTTTCAAAAGTTTTCTTTTTATCTTCATACTGAAGACTACTGGATACTATTGTATTGCACTCGATTAATAAATAAAGAGAAAAAATGCAGACCCACGCATGAAGCTTGTGAAGGTACTAAAGAAAAGCGCAAGCACCATTTAAGTACAAAACTCTATTTTCAATAGTTTCCGGAGCGCTTTGGACAGTCTTGAGCTAAATCGTTACCGAAAGCTCTGGAAGAGGCAGGCCGTGACTAACGTCACGACCTGCCTCTCTTTTCGATAATCTTATGGCTGTGGTCTGTCCGTCGCTCTCCTACAACTTTAGGAATAGGTTTAAATCCTTTTTGTATAATGAAAGAAAAGATACTTTCTTACTCATATAGGAAACTCCCGAAGATACAATTTCGGGAGTTATTTCAATTCTTTATTGCATGTAAGCTTCCTATTTTTCATCGGCGTATCCCTTCATAAAAGTTTACCTTTAGTTAATTGCAGCCGAAATTAGCTTTTCATGTCTCTAAAAAAATTGCTGCATAGTCTATGACTTTATTAACCTGGTGGTAAATCCTCACCAAAGATGGATACGCTTTGTCTATCAGATACGAACTCATGGCCGTTCCACTTTAGTACATTTTCTATGTATCCTAATCCATCTGCATGGTATCTTCCAGCGATTTCTTGAAAAGCAATAAGTTCGTAGGTTCCTTCCCTTGCAAAGTCAATTGGATAAAGACCACCAATTGGATCTACCCATCCTGTTATTGGCTGTTTCAATGTTCCATCCTCGTTATAAATCTCTGTTAAATATTCTTTTCCTTTATAAATTAAATCCAGTAAATACAACTTTTTTGGGATTGAGCTTATGACTGTTGCTTTGTATTGATTTTGGAAATTGACATCATACTTGGTGCGTTCATTATATTCATCCGCATTAAATATTTGGCGCATTTTTCCTTCCATAAAAGAAAAGATGTATGCATATATTATGCCGCCGCTCCCCCCTGTATCTATAACAACGAGTATGTCTTCTATATAGTCTCCTGTAAAATTACCAAGAAATATCGTAGGGTTATAACCCGCATTTTCTTTGAGAGGAATTCTTTCAAGAAGGTTAGCTTTTTCATTGGAAATTACGAGGGTAATATTTTGCCAAAAGGGGCTTTCATCTGTCTTTTTACCTGTAAGGTAAATTGTGTCCATGAAACCTTGACCAGTTACATTCCCTCTTTTTTTGTCTATTACTTCTTGATTGTTAGACCTATCAACTTTTAAACAACTTAATATTTGTTGTTTAATGTCTATTAGTTTTTGGCGGGACGGGTAAGGAGAAGCAAAGGAAAGTGTTTTCTCAATTGAATCTAGACTTTGCTCCAAATCCCCAGCCTTCTTTTGCGCATCCGCTAAATAGTACCAGTAATAGGGGTAATCATTTGTTTGCAATAATTTTTTATAGTATGCTTCTACTTTTTTAAAATAATACGGGTAGACATCTTTTGCTTGAACAAGCTTCCCTTTACTATATCGATACACGTTTACTTTATAGGCTTCACCCGTATCATGTATCCAAATTGCAACTTCATACAGTCCGTCCCGTCCATGCTTTCCAGGCATGTCTTCAACTTCTAATTTACTATAGACAATACTGCTCTTAGTTAATCCAACAAATCCATTTTTCGTCCACTTTAATAGATTTAATTCAGACCACAGGCTACCTATCTGCCAACCAACAATTAAGGTATTTGTCCCATTATCCGTGATTGGTGCTGCCATTAAATCTGATACACCGTATCCATTTCCTCTTATATGAATGAAAGGATGCCATAGATTATTCATTATTTTTAAACCCAATAGATAGTTTTGTTCTTTATATTTATATGCTCCAAATAATTCTTCTATATTATCTCCATCAATATCTGCGACCAATATGGCGGGTCTCTTTTGGGGATGCTGCAATTCGAGTATAGTTGCCTCTTGTGGTAAGAAGGTTTTTATCATATTCACATAATCTCTCATTGTACACCCCTTTTAAAATAGCATATGATTTGAAAAGAAGGACTACACATGAATAAGCTTTCTTCCCTTATTACCTTTAACATATGGTATTACGAAACATTCAATACATGTAATTGAGATAACTTTTTATATTCTGAAGGAGGTTTTAGCTTTGCAAAAGCTTGATTTTGAACCATCATGGGATAAAACCTTATCTAGTAAAGATCGAAAAGAAATTGAGAAGATTTTTCTTGAAACAAATAGAGTGCATTTTTCTAATGTTCGGCTTGTTCCAATTAGACAAGCATTTAACCATAAAAAAGAATTATTAGTTACAGTGTTAATCCATAATTTTACTGAGAATTTTTTTATTTTTAGTAAAAAAAGAATAGCTTATGTGGAAAACAGTGAAATCATTGCGGAAAATACTTTTACACTTCCTACTCTTTTTATTCAACCTAAAACTAGTATGCCATGGACTTTTATTTTTCCAGAGGAATGTTTAAAGAAGAATTTAACGCTTGAAAATGGTCGTTTAGAAATAATGTAATTTTTTTTTTAATTTGCATACATTAATAATTATTTTCGAACCATGTTAAAAAGGCATCAAAATAGTTTAGATGGGAGGTTATAATTTTGACAAGAGAAAATCATCAAGGAGCTAGCAATAATAAAGGTTCTATGGCTAAAAATCCAAGTAGTAAGAAAGAAGAGATTTCTCTCGAATTAGCTGAGCTAGGTAATTTAAAACCAAAGATAGGAAAGATGACTCCAAACCGAAGAGAGAAAAGTGAAGAAGAAAAGTCATACTAAATTAAACTTTATCAGTTTGGGGCACAATTCCTGTGCCCCAAACTGCATCATTCATATGAAATAATTTATACCAAAACCCTGTACCTTTCCAATTGTGTATAATACATGTAAAGAATGTGTATACAGTTAGGATGTGTGCGAATGGATCCAAATGAAAAACAGCTTAAGGATGAATGGAATAACGAAAATATTGGTGAAGAAATAGATGAAGAGTTTTTAGAATTTGTGTTAGAAGCTCAACGAGAAGCCCTTCTTGACGACGCTCAAGAAAAAATAAGTCGCAAATCTAAACGACCTTTTCCTAAATGGATATTCTATTTTATGGCTACTATACTATTCGTTAATACCTTTGCGGCTATCTTTTCAATATATTCAATTCCTGCCATAGAATTCTTAAAAACTTCTGCTAAATTATCATCTCAAGATGATATTACTAGTTTTAAAAAGGCCGTTGTCGTTGTTTTAACAGATGGCAGCAAAGGAACTGGCTTTTCCATTTCAAGTGAAGGAAAAATATTAACAAATTATCATGTCGTAGAAGGACATAAGACAGTAACGGTTGGGTTTCCAGATGATCGTCGTTTCAAAGCTAAAGTTGTAGACACATATCCTTCAGTTGATCTTGCGGTATTAGATATAAATGGTGAAGATTTACCCTATTTAGATCTAGCCGAACAAACGATTTTTGAAGAAGGAGATCCCGTTAACTTTATAGGCAATCCTCTAAGCTTCACGGGCATCGCAAATGAAGGAAAAGTTATAGATTATATCCAGTTAAGCGATTGGAAAGAGCCTGTCGTTATGATGAAGGCCCCCGTTTACCGCGGAAATAGTGGCAGCCCAGTTTTGAATACAAATGGGCAAGTAATAGGTGTAATTTTTGCTACATTGGATCATGATACGTACGGTAGAGTAGGTTTATTTATACCGATTGACGAGTATTACAAACAGCAAAATGGAACTAATTAAAGCTATGTAAATGACCGCAAGAGACTTACTTACGGTCTTTTTTGAATTACATTTACTTGAATAAAACTTATTATAGGCATCCAATTACCGGCACAATTGTATGCCTAACTTTTATTTTTATATCAAGGTTTGTATATGTTCCCCTTTCTAAGTAGGTACAATGAATCGACTGTCTAAGCTTAGGGCATGACGATATTCAACTGTAACGGCTAAGTAAATATTCCACTGTTTCAAATAGATTCTGCTTACTAGATCCTTTTACAAGAATGGTTGTTCCTGGTTCGATGGCCTCCAAAAGATCTTCGTGGAGATTTTTTCTATATAATCCTGTATAATGCTTTGCTTTATCTTTGACCATCCCTGCCGACAAAGCACCTTCCGTAATATAACGCGAAAAGTTTCCATACGTAAATAATTCATCAACTTTTTTGTTCGCCACATATTTACCAACATCTTTATGGTCCTTTTCCATTCGATCACCAAGCTCGCTCATACTTCCTAGTACAGCAATTCTTTTGTTTTTTCCTACATGCATTAAGACATCGATGGCAGCCTTGACTGCAGGCGGATGAGAGTGCACAGTATCATCAATCACAGTAATACCATCTTTCAAATGAAATAAATTCAATCGATGATCTGGCTTGAGGATGAAGTTTAAACCATTTTGCATGTCTTGGGGTGGAAATCCTAAAAGATCCGCTACTGCAATAGCAAATAATGCATTGTATATATTGTGTTGTCCGTATACTGGAATTTTAAACAAATATTTTGTTCCCTTTAATTTTACGGTAAACTCCATTCCTTCTTTTCCATAGCGAATTTGCTGGGCTTTATAATTTCCGGATGTTTCTATACCGACGGTAATGATTTTGCCTTTAAATGCAGAGGTGTATAGCATTTTAGAGTTTTTATCATCTCGGTTTAAGAACAATACACCATCCTGGTCCATTCCTTTTATAATTTCAGACTTTGCAGCAACCAGTTTTTCAAGTTTCCCATCAAAATTTCCAATATGGGCAGATCCAACGTTGGTGATAATTGAAATATTAGGCTGAATGATAGAACAATGTTCTGTAATTTGGCCAGCGAAGCCCATCCCATATTCTAATACAGTAGCCCGATGAATTGGTCCTATCTTTTCTTTATGATTTGGAGTATTTTCTGTCGTATTTTGATAATCGCTCGATTCATAAATAATCCATTGTTCTCTTAAGATGGAACTTACCATTGATTTTACGGTAGTTTTACCAGCACTACCTGTTATAGCAATTTTAGGTTTCACTTTCTTAAAATTGATTGTCATTCAAGGACCCCCTTCTTCTCTGAGAACAGGAGAGCTTTTTTGAGATGCTTTCTTACAAAATCAGCTTCATTTACTTTCCATTGAACTTCATCCACCCAGACTTTCTGTAGATCATCCATTTTTAAATATAGAGAAAACTCATCAACCACTGCGTATTTTTTATCTAGCCTTTGAAGAAATTGATGGCAAAAGGTCTGAAGCATATTTTTAGTCACGTTAAAATTAATGAGAAAACTGCGCTTTAAAAACGAGTCGATATTCTCATTAGCTAAATACTGATGATTTCTTAAATAAAACCTTGGAACTATTTTTTTAATCCCCCATTGATTACGATTTTCTTTCTGAAGACTAACTTTAAAATCAAAAAACTCTCCCTCTTTAGTCCTGCATAGAAGATGCGGCTGAACAATATGCTGTTCTTGCCTTTGTAACTCAATGACTAACTGTTTTAATTCTTCTCTGCTTTTCTCTTTCGTTTTTTCTCCACCAGTCACAAAATAACGATTCCCTTTCTGTTCAATTACATATTGTTTTAAACCGATAGTAGGCTTAATTACTAATTTCCTATATTCTTTAAGCATTCTAAAAAAATGTCCGGATGATTTAATTTTTTCAGAGGGAATCAACTCATTATGAAATTCACCATGTTGAAGCCTCTCATAGATAGTCCATTTATCCTTTACTAAATAACCCTCAATTGAGGATGGAGTTATTAATTTCCTCCTTAGTAAGTTCTCTTTTTCAATAAGCCTGTCATCCACTACTATTATATTATTTGGAAAAGAGGATTGCTTCTTACGCCACTTTACATCGTCATAGACATAGCCTTTTATTGTCTTAGTTTCCCAGTTCACAGATTCGCTGGAAAAAAAAATAACTTCTGCACCTAGATTTCTAGCCTCGGTGGCATACAATTGATAAAGCTCCTCCTTTAAAAGATTTCCTTTCGGATATAGCATCCAAATTTTTTTCATTCAATTCACCTCTTATAAGTTTAATCTTGTTATTATTTAATTCCATTCAGCATTAATATCCTGTCTATCAAGCCCATCAGTTCGTGCTTGAGGATTTAATAAGAATAATAACCTCTTTATCCAGAATTTGAACCATTCTTTCATTAGTTAACATTTTGAATCCACTTATCAAAATCGCCTTTAAATCACCCTCAATTCGAAGCATTTTATAGTCTATTCGAGAGTAAGTGATCGGAATAGATAAATGTCCAATAGCAATGATCTATTTATAGTAGTTAATTCTAAAATAAAGACGAATGTTTAAATGAAGGATACTATCCGTAGCAGGTAAAGGTAAAAAAGGTTCAAGAACAATTTAGAATTGTTCTTGAACCTTTTATGTAATAACTTTAATTTTAATCAAATAATGCTTCCTTTTCAGGGGTCCGCAAAAATTCAAAGAGAATATTAATTGTGACTCGGTATTTCTATTAGATTAGAGCGTACTTGAACGTATTTACATTGATTGTGTAGCCGATAATAAGTATTGAGAAATTCAACATGTTTATCTTGGTCGATCACAGCCGAGTTTGATAGCTCATTTTCTAAAGCTTTCGCAAATATTGTTCTCCCACTATGAGTCATACCTACTGTCATTACCAGTAATCTACTCATTTAATTATCTACCTTTTTATAAATTCGTCTTCTAATTTTACATCTCTTAAATATAATCTACTTGTTTAATCCTTGAATTCCCCTCGCGTGTTTTTTCTCTTCTCTTTTCAAAATTCTCTCAAAATTAGTTAACTTTCAAGTCAATTTTTTCTTCATATTCCCCTGTTTCAGTCTGCCATTTAATTTCAATATAAGTATGATTTAACTCAATAACTACTTCATCTTTAGTTGGAGGATGGTTAGTTGCCCCCATCCCAAACGATATAGCGGTTTGTTTTTCTTGAGGATAAAGTTCCCCGCCCCGCCCTCCGAGGCCAGTAATTACCTTATAAGTGACATATATAAGTTCTTCATCTCCTGTATATTCAATTCCTCCTCTATCATAGAGTTCTGAATCGGTCACTTCGTATATCATATGTGCTTTCCAATATTCTCCTTCGCCAGTAGCTTTAACTGTTTCCTGTCTAGAACAACTTGTTAATAAAATGAAGAATATTAAATATAATAAATTTATTCTATACATAAAATCCTCCTTTCTACCGCATAGTCCTTCATAATGCTTTAATTAATAAATTGGATTATTTTTCATTAATTGTAACATTAAATCCACACAAAAACTCTTTTCTTATTGGGATAACTTGCCTCGTAAGCTAAAGCAGGAATATTAGCATGCTCTAATTTCATAGATTAATTTTAGTAAGAGGTAATAAATATTGAACTACTTAGCTTGTGAAAACAGCTATAAATATTGATTTAAATCGGAGGTGAAACATGGGGGCTATTAATGGAAAAGATTATATTGACCGATTAAATCAGCTAAATAATGAAATTTGGTACGACGGTGAAAAAATTGAGGGGTTGCTCTCTGAACAACCAGCCTTCAAGGGACTTATTCAGTCAAAAGCGGCTCTTTATGATTTGCAGCATGACCCAAAACTAAAAGATGAGATGACTTTTATTTCCCCAGTATCAGGTGAACTTATTGGCCTTTCCTATTTACAACCAAAAACGAAAGATGACTTAATAAAAAGAAGAAAGATGAGTGAACATTGGGCTAGGTATTCAGGAGGCATCATGGGAAGAAGCCCAGATTATTTGAATACGGTATTAATGAGCTTTGCCTCTTCAGCATCCTTTTTAAAAAATAAAGACAAATGTTTTCCAAATAATCTGCAAGCATTTTATGAATTGGCCAGGGAAAATGACCTGTCGTTTACTCATACCTTTATTTCTCCACAAGTGAATCGTTCTTATATCTACTTCGAAGAAACCGATGAGCCAATTGCCGCAAAAGTTATTGATAAAAATGAAGAAGGAATCATCATTAAAGGCGCCCGTCTTCTTGCTACTCAAGGGGGTTTAACAGATGAAGTATTAGTATTTAGCGTTGGGAAATTTCTGTTTAATGAAGATGAAGCTTTTGCTTTTTCGATTCCTTCTAATACAAAAGGAATAAAGTTTATTTGTAGGGACACATTCATAGGAGGACAATCCTCTTTTAATCATCCATTAAGCTCGCGGTTCGAAGAAATGGATTCTATCGTTGTCTTTGACAATGTATTAGTACCTTGGAATAGGGTATTTTATTACAATAATGCGGAAGTGGCAGAAGCTTTCCCAATTCAAAGCTCTTTCCATCCCTTTACTAAGCACCAAGTATTGAATAGACAAATTGTAAAAACAGAGTTCATCTTAGGTATCGCCGAGCTTCTTATCGAAACGATTAATATTAGCGAGTATCAGCATATTCAAGAAAAGATGTCAGAAATTATCATTGGTCTAGAAACAATGAAAGCCTTATTAGAAAAATCAGAGAATAATGCAAAATTAGATGAATGGGGATATATGCGTCCAGAAATGTTCCCGCTTCAAGTTGCTGGTAACATCTTCCCTAAAATATATCCTCGTTTCACTGAAATTATTCAGTTAATCGGAGCTAGTGGAATGATTACATTGCCAACCGAAAAAGCATTTCAATCTAGTATTAGAAATGACTTAGATATCTATCTTCAAGGAGCAACTAAGACCGCAGAGGAACGTGTAAGAATATTTCGTTTAGCATGGGATCTAACAATGAGTTCATTCGGTACAAGACAAACCCAATATGAGCGATATTTTTTTGGTGACCCGATTCGATTATCAAGCGATTTATATAAGAAATATCCCAAAAATGAATATGTAAAGGTAATTAGTAATTTCTTAAATCTAAAAAAAGAAGAGTAACAGAAATTCAATTATTGTTTACAGTGTTACACCACAGAGTCTGAAAATAATTAGGTAGCGTCAATATTGATAGTGACCTTAACCCTTAATACAGTCTACCGTAATTCATAGTCTTATTAATTATCGCTTTTCTCTTTTTTTTGAAGAATTTTATTTCCATGTAATAATGACCCTCTAGAGAATGTAATTCTTCTCTAGAGGTTTTATATTATTCTGTCCCCTTAGTTGAAGAAGAATTTCAAAACAGCTGAAAACTTATCTATTCATTGAATAACCATTCGAATCCAGTTAGTTTCATCATGCTTAACCAGCTCTCTACCTTAAAACAATCCCTGATTTTATTTCATCCAAATTATCCTGAAAAAACTCCTTCGTCTCTGCTAGCTTCAGAAGTTCATCTACTTCATCAATTTTCACAAACGCAACTTCACTAATCTCCTCCGTTTTTGGTTGTAACTTGACCCTATCACCCAAAACTCCAAGAGAAACATATGAGTGACTTGCCGTTCGAAACCTAACTTTACTTTCATAGCAGCTGGAAATTCAAATTCAAGCGTTCCTAATTCACCTATAACTCGAAAGTTTCTCGTCCCGGTTTCCTCATCGAGCCCCCTGAATAACACTTCCTGAATATCCAGGTCCTCTCTTTTTACTCCTCCCTTCGGAAAATCCCATTCGGGTTTAACCCCATCGGCTTTTCCGTGTCCATGACTTTTCCTTTTTTCACTAACAGGATGGTATCATCTGATTTAATAATGCCACCTACAGCATATCGAATCATAGCTTCACCTTTTCTTTTTCAATGTTTTGGAAGACAGTGCAAAATTACAATGTTTTGTTGTTATTGCCGATCCACTGATACTTTTTTTCTTAAACCACCATCATCCCGTATTTCAAACTTCCCAATTTTTCCTGGTTCAGAAAGAATAGCGACACCTTTTACTTCGTGTTGTGAAACTTCACCTGCGTTACTCGTATATTCTACTTGAGCGGTAAAATCATAAAACTTGGGTGTATTATTATTTTCACTTTTAGTTACTTGTATATTACTAACTGTCATTTCGTACCGAACATTTTCGCCAAAGCCTAAATAACCATAATGATAATTAAAAGCAATAGCATTAGAAATAAGCTTATCAAAAGCATAATCCATAAAGTAAGGTCCATACATTTTTTTCACTAAATCCTCGTAGGCGCGCCATTCATCTGAGACCCCCGACTCTTCGACTCCATTTACTTCATTAGCTTCAGGTGTGTGGCTGCCTATTTCAGTCATTTTTTTATCGATATTTTTGACAATAACCAAATATTCTTTGTTCGGAACCGTAAATTCCGATTCAAGAACAGCTTGGACTGCTTCTCTATTTTTATCTTCTAATGAAACATCCACTTCTTCTTGGTGTTCAGAATTTTTTTCCGAACAGCCCACAAACAGAAAGCACGAGCTAATCAAGAATAAGGTGCCTCCTATTTTTTTGATCTTTTCAATATACATACTAATCCCCCCTAATAATTAGTCTAACGTTAAAATTATTATCCTTTGTTAATTGTAATACGTTACGAAATACTAAAAAGTTCAATTTTTCTATTTTTATTACTCATTCTCGTGAAGCCCACTGGCTCCCTATTTATAAAATTAATATTGTTATTTCAAATTAATTAACCAAAATAAAAAAAGCACCGCTTCTGATACAAATCTTATGACAGATTTGCTACCAATTGCGGTACTTTTAGTTATACATATTTATTGACATTTTGCAGTTTTGTACTTCATAACTGAAACCAGTTACGCCCCAGCTACCCTTTTAAAACTTAAACACCCATCCTATCTCATTCCTTCGGCATCTTGCTCATATCCATAAACAACACATTCCACCGATGCCCATCCAAATCAGTAAAACCGCAACCGTACATCCATCCTTGTGTCTCTGAAGGCTCTCCAAATAATGACCCACCTGCCTCTACTGCATTCTTTGCCATTATGTCTACTTCTTCTCTACTGTCAGCATCAACGGATAGCAATACTTCCGTAGCTTGATTTGTATCAACAATTGGATGTCTAGTAAAGCTTTTGAAAGTAGACTCTGGAAAAAGCATGACAGTAACGTTATTATCCCCAATGATTAATTGCGCTTGATCGCCATTGCCAAATTGCTCATTAATAGAAAATCCAACTTTTCTATAAAATTCTTTTGATTTTTTGATGTCTTTTACCGGCAAGTTAATCCAAAATTGTTTTAGCATCATTATTTCTCCTTTATTAGTTCGTTTTTGTAAGGCTATTCAAATATTTTCGATTGCGATTTACATTACAATTATAAATTACTATAAAATATTGGGTTCACTACTTCTTGGATCAACACTCTTGTTAGTGGAACAAGTTGGGATCGTTCTTACTTTAGGTTAAAAATACCCTTCCCAGTTTCTATATTTATTGGTAATGATGAATGTTCATGTATAATAGCCCAAGATTCATTTACTTTTTTTAAACAAAACGTGAATCTATTTGTCATCTGACGAATTATTTCCCCTGATTTGTTTTGAGCGGCAAACTTAACAGCACAGCGAACAAAAGCCATATTTGAACTTTCCTCCACTACTAAATCATTAAAATCTACTTGGAGTGAAACTCCTTCTTCACTTAACCCTTTAAACCATTCATTCACCATTTCCCGCCATTTTGAAATACCGATGCTTTCCCAGTTTTCCCAGCTATCATAAATATGTATATCAGACGCGTAGGAAGATAAAAATCTCTCAACATCTTTCTCGTAAATGGCGGATTTGTAATTTTCCAAAACCTCTCGAACTTCACTAAATCTAGTCGTCATTAATCTATCCCCTTTATTGTAACCCAAAATTTATATGCATTTATTAGATTACATATTCTGTACGAACTACATTTTTTCCTTCTTCAAGGAATTGGTCTTGGGTTTGGCGAATTTAGTCTCGGTTACGCATGAATTGATCTCGTATTTCAGAATTTGGTCTCGGTTACCTGTAAATTGGTCTCACTCTGCCAATTAGTGTAAGTTGATATCTAACTAACCATCTAAATAAGTTTTTCGCCATTCTAGACGTTCTTTTTCATTTAATTGGTTTTCCAATTTTTCATCCCATTGATTCAGCAAAGTATTCCATACTCTAGCGTAGATGATGTCTTCTTCTTTGTTATAGAGGATAAATTCTATACAAGGCACATCTTCTATAAACAAATCGGTTGTCGAGACAATTTCTGAAATAACAGTTTGGACGTCTCCCTCTCCCTTGTCCATATCGTTTGCTTGAAGAGCATGAATGATAGACTCGTTTTCAAAAGTTGGTTCTTCATCTAAATAGTCTTCTTTTACGTATCGATAAATGTCGTGCTGTTCCTCGGGATCATCCTTTAATTCGCCTTTCAAAAATGTTTCATGGCAAGAACTGTATAGCACATTCTGAGATTCTGCTTCTTGCTCTTCTTCAAATACTCCATTTTTTAATTGTTGAAATCCTTTATCGGTTAATCTATATACGTTCTCACTTTTTTCAATAAGGCGAGTTTTCAACATGATTTCGATTAAATCTTGAATAAAGAGCTGCTCCACTAGTAATATTTCACTTAGTTTCTCTGCTTTTGCAATTTCCATTTTTTGAAAAGCAATTAGCATCATTTTCATCAGCACATCCATTTTCATCCGTTTCACAGTTGTAAATTCTACCTCAACAGAGTGAATAGGTATACTCCATGTAGCGGAATGCATGATATTTGCCTTAATATTTTGTTGCAGTTCTTTTTTTAATCGGTTCTCTAAATTACGCATTTTGTTATACCCCTAAATGGACTTTATTAGTTCGTAAACCGTTTTTATTTTTTACAATATCGAGCAATCTAGAATACATTTCTCTTGAGTCTTTCCGTTTTGTACGCTCTGTAAACATGTGAGAACTTCCTACAAGAACTAACAACTCCCTTGCTCGAGATAGCGCTACATTTAAACGTCGATAATCATTTGCAAACCCAATATCGCCATTACTATCCTTGTTATTCCGAACCATGCTCAACAAGATGACGTCCATTTCCATTCCTTGGAACTTATCAACAGTTCCAGTTCTGAAAGTTAAATGCTGCAAGTTCAGTTCTTGTTGAATCAATCTATCAATTCTCTTCACTTGTTCACCATAAAAACTAATAACTCCTATGCTTTTTCTTTCTTCCTGTTTCATTCTTCCTTCATTTTTAGCAGTTTCTGCTGCTTTATCTAAGTCAATTAATACTTCACGAATTTTATTTAGTTCTGCTTGGTTAAAACGACTTTTTCCGTCTTTGACTTTCTCTTCAAAGTACGAGGGTTCGTTTGGCATATCGATCCAAAGAAGATGATCACTTCTTTTTACATAAGTAGATTCTAGTAAATGGTCGCGCACAGAATCAGAATCTACTAAACCACATTGCAGTCGATAATTTTCTTCCTTATAAAATGGTGTAATTGTTTCCATAATACTTTCATGCATTCGATATTGAATGGCTAGCATTGTTTTATTGCTTTTTGGTAAGTTTTTAAATAGACGTTCAAATAGAGATTCTTTTAATAGCTTCTTCAATTCATCCTTTTCCTCGAAACTATCGCTCTCTTCTAATATTGCTTTGAGTGTTTCATCGAGCGTATCTTCTCCAACTAGAGGAGGAAGCTGATGATGGTCCCCTACTAAAATAATCTTCTTCCCTTTTAACATTGGTAAAAGTAATTCAGGTGGCGTGGCTTTCGATACCTCATCAATAATGACGACATCAAAAGTAGGGTAATTGTCCATAAACTCTTTTCTAGCGGATGCTACACAAGTTGTCCCAATTACGTTAGCATGTCTCACATAAAGTTTTCGAATTTCATCCAAATCATGATCGTTTGCCTCTTTTAATAAGGAAAACCATTCTTTTTGAAGAGAATGCGTAATTGGTAACAGGTCTATTTCTCGTTTAAGAGACTCTATCTTTTTTGAAGTAACTTTTAATTCAATTGATGTTTTTTGATGTTTTTCTTCCAGGTTCTGTTCTAATATTTCATCTAGAGATTTAACTTGCCTTTCCTGCTCTAGACCTTCTGTATTCAATCTCTTGCTTTCCTGTTCTTTTTCTTGAAGTGCTTTTGTATTCGTCTCCATTTGTTGAGCAGTCATTTCCGCTTCATCTTTTTTAAACTCAAGTTTGTTTACATATTGTTTAATCGCTTCTTCTGTTTTCTTTAAGCTATTGTTTGTATTTTCTTTTTGCTGTATTTCCAGTTGTAGACTATGTAGTGGTGGAATATTCTCTACATCTCCTATTTGCCTCTGAATCTCAACGCTTTTGGCTACTAACAAATCCAGCTTTTCTTTTTGGGTACCGCCCTTATCTTTCAGTTCATTTTTATCTCGTTCCATCTGTATAAAGGTTTTCTTGATTTGCTCCGCCAAGTCAACTTTAATCGTTTGAAACTTTTTAGTAGATTCCGACTTAGCATTATTCAAAATAATTCCTTGCTTCCAAACAAATTTCTTTCTTACATTTAAACCTTCTAAATATACTTCTAATTTTTCTATGTTTACTTCGCCGGAAGTTAGTAGTCGTTTCATACTATCGATGAATTGATGTATTTCTTTCACTGAATAAGAAGAATCAAAAATTATCCCTTGACTACTCACATTATTTTTTACATTTTCTAAAGGGATATGATTCTTTTTTAATAAACCTTCGATATATCCAATAGCAGATAAAAGTCGTTTATTTAGTTCATCCCAATCCTCAAAAGAACGAATTGTTTCTATTAAATGGTCCAATTCAGTTATTTGTCGTTCTAACAAAGGAGGTAGTGCTATTTCATTTTGGTTCATAAAACTTTTCAAAGAATCTAATTTTCGAATGGAAGGAATTTCATTATAAAACTGTTCTAAGCTATTTATTTTCATTTGAACTGTTTGATATTCATGTCTTGTTACATTTACTATCTCTTCTGAAGTTCTAATCTCTTCTACAGTTTGCTGATATAATAACTGAACTCTATTCGTTTCAATCTCTAAAGCTAATTGATTCATTTTTTCTATTAATTCTGTTCTCGGAGGATTAGAATGGATGAAATTTTCCATCTTGTCAATTTCAATCGTTAGCTCTTCGAAAGTTTTTTCTAGAGTCATTTGTGTATTTTCAAGCTCTTCTCGTTCTTTTTTCAGAAGAACTAAACTTTTTTTAAGCCTTTTTATCTTTTCTATTCTCGAAAAATATTCCAGCTTCGCTGCTTCTTTTTGCTTCACTTTTTCTTCTAATGAAATTAATTCTTTTTGAAGAGACTGCAATAATTCTTCACTGCTAGCTATTTCATCTTCTAGCTGCGTTGATTTAATGGAGTGGGATTCTATTTCACCATGTAATTCACTTAACGTTTGATCTTTCCAATATTGTCCTACATTATCTTCTATGAATTTCTTTCCTTCTTCTTCTATACTCTCTGTTCGACCAAACCTTAAAATACGTATGTCTTTATTCGAAAGTAATCTACTGAGGGCATTATCTACAGCTAAATTAGATTGGGAAGCTACTAAGGTACGTAATCCTGCTTTTGCATTCTGTTGACATATTTCTGAAATTACAGTTGTCTTTCCTGTACCAGGAGGACCTTGAATAACATATAAATCTTTGGCGGACATTGCCCCTACTACAGCTTCTTGTTGAAACTCATTTAACTGATTATGGAATTCTAATTCTTCACGATTATTTGTTATACGTATAGTGGGTCGATCCTCAAATAGAATCTTTTCGAGATTAGCATTTGCTGCTAGGCCATTTTGAAGGTCCTCGAATCCTTTTCGAAGTCTTCTAATTTGGCTAAGCGTAGCAAAGTTACTAAACACCGCTTCTTTCGATTTGGGGCTTAATTGATTTCTTCTAGCCATTTCCCGAAACTTTGGTTTAAGCTCGATTTCCACAATACTCTTGTTGCGATCAACTTTTAGAACATCACCAATGTCATTTTGAAAACCCTTCAAAGTCACACTAAGACTCTTTATCTTATTCCACTCGTTTCCATTTAAATTGCAACCAACAAGTGTCATTCTATTAAAGTCTTCATTTAAGATTATTCTTGAATAAGTAGTTGTAATGTCTGCAATATCCGCATTACGCTCTTGAATCTTCAAATACCCTTCCCAACTAGAGATACGCTTCTTTACATACTCAGATCGTTCCTCTGCAATAGGTAATTCACGAATTTTTGTATGTAACTGGATAGGAAAACCTGCCCCATTATTCCGAGCAGTTATGAATTTCAAATTTACCGGTAGACGTCTATTGGTCTGAACAGGAACTTTTGAGCCTCTTATATAAAAGCCTGTTGCAAGCAAGCCATCGTTTTGTAGAACGCATTCCATTACTGCAACCTTACCGTTTAGCTTTTCTGTTAGTCTCTCATTCTTTTCATTATCAAAGTAAAGGGAAAGCGATATATTCCCATGAGAATTAACTGGACGCTTTTCTATATAAATGTAAAAAGATTCTTCTATTTTAAAAAAGGCATGCTCATCTTTGGACCACTCTAGAATTCCTTTGCGAGCCTTATTTGTAATGATTAGATTGCAACGCATCGTTTCTAAATGGCTTAATTCTTTTCTCATAGACATGCCTCCCTTTATTTATATTTTGTTCAACTTATCTATGGTAGCATTTTTCAAGTAAATCTTGAATGTAGAAGTTTTCCACCAGTATTTTTTATAAAATGTGAATATTTAGTTAATTTAACATTGATATTTTATCCATAGTTTCATATGATTAACATACAGTTATGGACGGAATATTCCAAAAACTGATATAAATTCTAGTGGAGGTATGAAAAATGGCCAATAATTTAGAAAGCGTTTTCAACACAGCTAGTCCTAGTAACCTTAAAACTCATTCAAAGGTTGAAGAAGTAAACATTTATTCAAATACGTCTGAGGGGATAAATTACAGTGCTATTGCACAAAGTCCCGAGTTCAAAACATTAAAAAGAAAAAAAAATAAATTTATTTTACCTATCTCCATATTCTTTTTATTATCCTACATTTCCCTACCCATTTTGACCTCATATACTACTTTGTTGAATAACAATGCATTCGGTGATGTGGCATGGGTTTGGGTTTATGCAATTTCCCTTTTTGTTATGACTTGGGTGCTATGTATGATTTACGTTAGCAAAGCAAATGGCTTTGATAAAGAAGCCAATCAAATTGTTGAGAAAGAAAAGGCTGGTGGCTACGAATGAGTATATTAGGTTTATCGTTCTTTGTAGGGATTGTAGCATTAACATTATTTGTAACATATATAGCTTCTAAACGAACAAACTCTACAAGTGAGTTTTATACTGCAGGTGGTGGTTTATCTGGTTGGCAAAATGGTATAGCTATTGCTGGTGATTATCTATCTGCAGCCTCATTTTTAGGTATTGCTGGTGCGATCGCACTTTTCGGATTTGATGGTTTCTTCTATAGTATTGGTTATTTAGTAGCTTACTTGGTTGTGTTATATATTGTGGCAGAACCTTTACGAAACTTAGGTCGCTATACATTAGCAGATATGATTACCGCTCGATTCAATCAGAAGAAAATTCGTGGAGCAGCAGCTATTAGTACAATAACAATTGTTTTGTTCTACATGATTGCGCAACTGGTCGGTGCTGGTGCACTTATACAATTATTATTAGGTATCGATTATTGGATTGCTGTATTAATTGTTGGTGTTATGATGACCATTTATGTGTTATGGGGTGGTATGGCTGCAACTAGTTGGGTACAAATTATTAAAGCTGTATTATTAATGATTGGAACAGTCATTATCTCTTTTTTAGTTTTATGGAAATTCAACTTCAATATCTTGGGTATGTTCACAGAAATGAAGGGTGCAACAGCACACGGTGAAGCTTATTTACATCCCGGTGTTAAATACACGAATGGTTTAGACACTTTATCGATAATGATTGCTTTAGTGTTAGGTACTGCTGGATTGCCACATATATTAATGCGATTCTTTACCGTGAAAGATGCAAAAACGGCACGTAGCTCGGTTGTTTATGCAACATGGATTGTAGGAATTTTCTACGTTTTGACTATTTTCTTAGGTTTTGGTGCAGCATTTGTAAAACCTGAAACAATTATTGCAGCTAATCCAGCTGGCAACATGGCCGCTCCTCTTCTTGCGCAAGCACTAGGTGGTGATATTCTCATGTCATTCGTGTCAGCAGTTGCTTTCGCAACCATCCTTGCAGTAGTTGCAGGACTAGTATTATCGGGAGCATCTGCATTTGCGCACGATCTTTATGGACAAATCTTTAAAAAAGGAAAAGTAACAGATAAAGAACAAATGAGAGCTGCTCGTGTTGCTGCTGTTGCTGTATCTGTATTTTCCATTATCTTAGCATTAGGTGCACAAAGTATGAATGTAGCATTTTTAGTTTCTCTAGCTTTCTGTATTGCTGCAAGTGCGAATTTACCAGTTATAATTTATACGATTTATTGGAAAAATTTCAATACAACTGGAGCTTTAACTGCAATTATCGGTGGTCTTGTAACCGCGCTTGTACTAGTAGTATTAAGTCCAAATTTATGGTCTACTAATGGAGCAATGTTGTTTACAGGAGAAGCAATTTTCCCATTAACAAATCCTGCAATCATCTCTGTACCAGCTGGGTTCATAGGAGGATGGGTAGGTTCGCTCATCGGAGCTCGTGCTGATCAGAAAAAGTATGCAGAAGTAGATGTCAAAGCAAATATAGGTCTAAAATAAATAAAAGCGAAGAGCTAAAAACTCTTCGCTTTTATCATTAGGTGGAGAAAAATCAAAAACTACGGTCGGCCATTATCCCTTCCTAAAAAAGAAATAATTGCTTCGTTTATTAAATATGCCCCTAGTTTTACAGTACGATTGTTTTCATCCAATTGTGGACTTACTTCTGAAATATCAAAGGATAACGTTTTTTTATTGGTAGTAACTCTTCGTATAATGGATCGTACAACGCTTGGATCCAACCCAAATGGTGATGAAGCGCTTACTCCGGGTGCAAATGCAGCATTAAGTACATCTGTGCACAAAGTTAACATAATATAATCTTGTTGGTTGATAAAATCATTGATTTTTGCGTTTACATTATCCATTTCACCTATATGCATACTTTCTTCCAGAATATAAGTAACTCCCAATTCATCAGCTCGGTCAAATAATTCTTGTGTATTTCCATAACGTTGAATACCTGCTACAAAATAGCTACTATTTTCATCCTGATCGAGTATTTGTTTAAACATCGTGCCAGAAGAAGTTTGTTCATCATATGAACGTAAGTCAAAGTGGGCATCTATATTAATAATCCCGAGTTTCGCTTGTTTGCCAATATAGTTTCGAACACCAAGATAATGTCCATAAGCGGTTTCATGTCCTCCACCAAGAATGATTGGTGTCATTTTTTTACTCAAAATTTTAGTGACAACTTCGCCAAGGTTTTCCTGTGCTTTTTCTAAATTTTCATCAATACATGCAATTGTTCCAATGTCTGCAAGATTCTTTTGCAGAGGCAATTTCCATGGTAGTTTAGCTAATTCTGAACGTAGTGCATTAGGAGCTTTTGCCGCACCAATAATTCCTTTGTTTCGTCGTACTCCCTCTTCACTCTCAAAACCTATAATGACACATGTTTCCCCATTAGAGTTGTAATCTTCTATATTAGGTAACTGTATTATTTGGTGATACCGAAAACTCGATCTATTTTCAAGATGATCGGTCCGACCCGACCAAATGCCTTCTTTCACTTCGTTAATCAAGCTACTCATCCTTTCAGAACTATTAAAATCTAAATCTATATTTTCTAAATTATATAGGAATGTATGTAAAATTTCTAACAACTTTTCAAATAGAATTTTTTATATTGAAGAAAGTGAAAGAGCTCTTTAGCGCACCCTGTCATCATCAATTCCCTAGTGCTTTTGAGGAACTTTCACTATTAAAGAAGAACTTTATGGAGGATCTAGATGCGGATATTTTTCCGTCGCTCTCTTGAAATATGTAGAGACATCCAATTATAAAACGTCATAAAAAAACACCCTCACCATTCCTGGTAAGAGTGCTCTATAAACATTGCTATAATAGTTTTTTTAGGTAAGCCGCCTTTGCCGTACTCTAATAAGAAAGTTTTAAACCACCACTTCTCAAAGTGGGTGTTCGCAAAAGTTATCCTGCTTGTCCTCATTGTCAAAAGAGAATGAAGCATGTCATTCCAACTTCTATATAAAACTCCCTGTTACAGCATAAAGGTTAAAACTTAATATCTATACGTACAATGCAGCCTATGTGTATATAATATACCCATCTCAGCTATTTATCAACGGTAATTGCTTCCACATTGCAACATATTTTAATGAGCATCGGGGAATACTCTTTTTATTGTATCGGAGAACTCTTTAAAAAATCCTGATACTGGTTCGTTTGCTCTGATTTTTTCTCCGTATTCAGTAAATTGTTTTGCTAAGTCTGGGTTCGTTGACACATATACATTGTTAAAGTTAGCATTTGTTGCCCGAGCTTGATCCGCAATCTTAGTCTCTAGCGCCTCACTATCATTAACGTCTTTTTTAAGTGTTACAGCGACATACGCATTTTTATTTGTTACGATCACGCTTGCACTTTCCACTTCTTTCATTTCTGTAATTTTGGTAGCAACGTCATCCGCCAATTCCAACTTATCAGTGTTATTTTGATTTACATCCGTATTAGTCACTGTTTCTTTAGTGGTCGTGGTTGCAGATGAACCAACAGGTGTTTCTGTAGTAGGGGTATTATTTGCAGTCTTGTGTGTTCCACACCCCACTAGTGAACTAATTAGAAGCAAAGTAATAGATATTTGTATTATTTTACCCAATTGAAAAATCCTCCCTTTATCTCAATGAGGTTAGCATTACCTGTTTTGTCACTTTTATTCATAGATACGCTGTAATATTTGTAATCAAACTGTAAATTACATCTTTGAACCTAATAACGCCAAGGATTTAGGTCATCTTAGGTTGTTCAGTGGAATAACTTTCCTCCAGTCCTTCTACTTTTTACATGCTAAAATCGGTGCAAGTAATAAAAAACAATTCAGGAGGTATTCGATGAAAAAACGTTTCGTTGCAACTACACTATCAGTCGTAATTGGTTTTAGTACACTAGGAATTACTCCTGCGGCTATTCACCCAATAAAAGCTTCGGCTGCAACAATTAATACGCAGAATAACCAACAAGCAGTAGAAACAAAGGCTAATCAATTAATTCAAACTGCGAAGAGTTTAATAGGGAAGGCTACTTACAGTAATACAGAGATCAAATCAACTTACCCATACAAATTTTCATGCGCAAGTTTTATGATGTACATTTTCGAAAAAAATGGAGTAGATCTTGGTACGCATAACGAAGATTATATGGTACAACAAGGATCTTATGTTCCTAGAGATCAACTACAAAAAGGGGATTTACTCTTCTTTAAAAATAAAACTACAGGCACCGATCCAGATCATGTTGCGATGTATATCGGCGACAACAAAGTAATACACATGGCTGACTCTAAACAAAATATTGTCATTTCAGACCTAAATAGTAAGCCATATTATACGGATAAATATGTAACTGCACGTAGAGTCTTACCAACTCTACTCCCATCTAATCCAGCAACTAAAGGGGATAAAATTGCTACAAAAGCATATAGTTTAGTTAGTAAAGCGAAAATGGGTAGCGTCTACAATGCATCATCATTAAATTTTACGACCACTGGTTTTGTTGACTACGTGTATAAATCAAATGGGGTAAATTTAGGTGCAACCAATTTGAAGGAACTAATGAACAAAGGTACAACTGTTTCTCGCTCAAACTTAAAGAAAGGTGATTTGATCTTTTTCAATAGTGTCCAAGGATCAAAAACACCATCTATGGTAGGAATCTACACTGGTGATTATCGAATCATCATTCCAAATTCGAGCGGAGTATTATCAAGAGTTCTATTTGTTGATTACTATAATCAGCATTATTTAACAGCAAAACGTGTTTTATAAGTAAGTTCATAAGACATGCGCAAAGCGTCCGCCTGCAGCGGAAATCAAAATGTTATACCATCAAAATTTATATACTTTCTCCAAAAAGAAGCATTCCGCGCAAATTGCGAGAATGCTTCTTTTTACTTTGCACTAAAGAATAGATTTATATTTTTCTATTTTTGATTTTTGTACTGCATTTATCTCTGTTTTTCTTTGTGATCTTTGAACATAGATAGATCAGGGACATAATTCCCTTCAATAATCCATATATCGCCTTGATTTGTAATACCAATATCGAAGCCTATTATCGTTAGTTCTGCATCGCTTTTCTCAAGGTGTTTAGCTGCCAATAAACAAATCTTATCTATTTTAGCTTCAAGCTTTTCGTTATTTATATTAGAGATAGTTGAATCCTGAATAGCATCTTCTAAAGTTAATAGTTTCTGAGCCGCGTTCGTAATGATAAAATTTGCCCCAGCTACTTTTACTATTTTGTCAGTAACAATCCATGCGGATTCCACCTTACTCGTAATTACCCTTACATCCATTGGGCACATATCTATCGTTGCCAATTGTATTTTTTGCTGCACAATATAATCCTTCTTAGAAAGAAAAGTATCTTCAATATAACTATAGGCTCTATCTTGATTCGTTATAGTTACACTCCTTATTCCAGAATGTATTTCATAAGTAAAAGGATTCTTTCTTTTTATTTGTACAATTCCTACACCATGCTGGCCACTACATGGCTTAATCATTATTTCGTTAAATCTATTTAAATAGTCTCTAAAGGTTACATTCGTGAGTAAGTTTGTCTTTGGCAAAAAAGATAATATTGTTTTGTTTACTCTAAGTGTTTGATATTGGTCCCACTTACTTACTGGAGAATGAAGGATTGTATCAGAAATCCAAAAGCCCCTTTTATAGTCGAACAAAATTTCAATTACAATCGTATTGTAATTCGTGAATGATTCTCCAAGTTTTTTTGCTGCAATAATGGATGCACGCCTAAATTTCTTTAAATAATACCTATGATAAAACTGACTAAAAACAGAGAAATCTTCGTCATATGCTGTTGAAACTATGCGCCACTTCGCTGAAGAAGTCTTTCGATGAACTGTAACGATGGATCGATATGGGATGGGAGATTGACTAGAGGCAAGTTTTCGTGGTTGAATTACATAAAATTTTTGGTGTATTTCATAACTTTTTATATACTCATAAACTTCTTCCTTATTAATCACGGTAATTATTTTCTTTTGCGTTTTAATTTTATATTTATTATTTTCGAAGGAAATGTTGAATTCACCAGGACCAAAAGAAGGTTTAATAACTACAGCTTTATATTTTCCTAAAAGGCAGAATAATGATTTCTTCGAGAAGAGCACTGTTTCAACTAAATAATTACGTATTTTTTTTTCTTCATGTAATAATTTATATTGACTATACCTACCTCTACCGTACTTCAATCTATCCCCCCCTTTTAAATATTCAGTTTATATACTATTCAGTAAAACAAACTCTCTTTGGTTACTTTTTGAGTTTTTATAAAAAACTCTCGGTAGTAACTACCGAGAGTTTCGTTGCTGTTAGAGTGACTGACATCCTAAAGCAACAATGGAGCCTTGTGCAACAGGAGCTGCGCCGTTTTGGTCAAAGAAACCAGTAATAACAAAGCTTTGTACATTGTCTTTTGCCGCTGAAGCAACTTGATCTCTAAAGACTGCTTCAAAAGGAAATTGAACGCCATTGACAAGCCCAGTACCTGTAACTGTCACTACACAGTTCTGGCCTTCTCTTTTACAAACAACAGAAGTTATATCGTTTGCTGTAAAAGTGAAGTTATTTTCATTTGGAGTTTCTGTATCTTGAAATTGTAAGGAAAGAGTTGATGCTGCAAGTGTCGTAATACATACATCCGCCAAGTAGGTTAAATTACCTTTAACCGTTCCTGTCTGACCGACAAATTTGACATTATTACTTTCAGAGAAAGCATTTACAGTTACTCCACAAGGACACATAACACCCATATTCATACCCCCTTTCTATTAGATTTCTATAAAGTATTACGGAGCTTAGTATTCTGTCACAGTGTTTGTCCATTTGATTCGAAAAAAAAATAGTTTTTAAGTTTCTCATAGAATATATTCCCCTCTTTATATTGGGAATTATTTCTTTTCCCGCAAATTTAAAGCTAATTCGGTAATGGGTTTGCTGTACATATCACCTTTTATGAGAATGATTGTATTGGAATCTACTATTTCATTTAATAGATCATAAACGAGAATTGTATTTTTAAATGTATAGACCGGCGCACTAAAACCCATTTTAACTGCATGCTCAGCTATGATGCTTGCATGTTCACCTACCGTAATGAGCACATCGGCGCCAATTTGTTGTACTAATTCACCCGCTTGTTCATGAATAATATATCCCCATGAACCTAAATCTGTAATCGTGCCTATGATCGCTATCTTTTTCTTTTCTTTTCCAATCTCATTTAATACCTTTAAAGCAGCTTCCAATGAAGTAGTTGTGATGCTCCATGTATCATCTATAATGATAGATTCGTTTATCCCTTCAATTACTTGAAGCTGCTTATTAAATTTTTTAAATGTTTTTAACTGAAGCGCTGCCTCTGGGATTGTAACTCCCATTTCATAGACTGCAGCAACTGCTGCAAGAGCATTATAAACTTGATGTTCTCCAAATCCCGGTACAAACATTTGATAATTTCTATTCTCATGCTGAACACTAAAATTCATGCCATCCTGGCTATATTGAATATTACAAGCTCTAAAATCGCAAGAACGATGAGTACCAACTTTTATGATTTTACCTAGAAAATTAGTAGAATCAATTTGCCGTGTATTAATATCCTCTGCATTTATTATAAGTACGCCCATAGGATCAATGATTTTTAACATTTCACCTTTTGCCTGGATATAACCTTCTAGAGTTTTGCAACGGTTGAGGTGATGTGCCCCGATGTTCGTAATTATTCCTATTGTAGGTTTAAAATAATCACCTGCATTTAATATGTCTCCTGGAGAACCTACGGCTGTTTCGAAAACAGCAGCTTCCGTGTCTTCTTCTATACTAAGTAGATATTGTAAACAGGCTGTTCGGGAATTATTAGTAAAAATTGTTGAAGCAACTTTTTTATTTGAGGAAAGAATATGTTTAATCATTTCTTTTGTTGTTGTTTTTCCAGAAGTACCTGTAATAGCAACTATCGGGATTTGAAACTGGCTACGATAATAATGAACAAATTTCCAATATGCTTCTTCTAAATTTTCTACTTGGATAACAGT
Organism: Psychrobacillus sp. NPDC058041; assembly: GCF_042885655.1. NCBI lineage: Bacteria > Bacillati > Bacillota > Bacilli > Caryophanales > Bacillaceae > Psychrobacillus > Psychrobacillus sp. NPDC058041. The sequence goes on along the minus strand of NZ_JBHVRO010000014.1, from coordinate 31,721 downwards.
TAGATTCTCTGGTAATTCTCCTTTATTAAAATTCCTATCAGTTGTTAGAACTATAGGATAAAGATCCTTCAATCTTTTCCACCCGGTAATTCTTTTATTTGTAAAAAGGATAGTATTTGGGTTCTTTATTTGTTTTAACCGGTATGCTCCAGAATGGATGATTACTTCATCTGAACCTTGTATTAAGTCTCCAGAAATGATCGCTTTAATCTCCCCGACTGTGTGTGGTTTCATTGTACTAATCACGCTCCTCTCATAGTTTATAATATGCTTGTTAGTAAAGGTTGATTGGACAAAGAGATATGTTTTAAGCAACATAAAAAAAGTGGAGAGATTTTAGAAAGAATAAGAAGCAGTCTCGTGATACATAACCATGTCAAAGCAAGAGCATGTCATACATATAGAAAGAGTCGTATTTATATGAGTTTATATTAGGGAGTGAACCGAGTGAAAGCAATTATTTTTATTAGTACGAATAAATCAGGATCCAGTAGGGAGGCCATTAAAGCGGCCGAACATTTGGGTTTCTATACCATTCTTTTTACTAGTAAAGAGAAACAAGTTCAACAAAGGGAAGAATATACAGATGTCCATAAGATGATTTTAGTAAATACCGATAATCTGGAGGACATGAGAGAAGAAATTTCCAAGTTAAAGGTCCAAGGTGTTGTTATAAAAAATATTGTCAGTTTTATTGATTCATATGTACACATTGCATCTATTCTTTGTGATGAATTCTGTCGCAACAATACCTCATCAAAGGCTATTAAAATAATGGAAGATAAAGAGGAAACAAGATCTCTTCTAAAAGATAAATTATATACACCTAAGTTTTTCTCCATTAAACCAAAGGAAACTATTCCGATTGATAAGATATGCAAGCAATTTGATTTTCCAGTTATCGTAAAGTCTTCAGTATCAACAGGTTCCAAAGATGTTCTTTTAGCTACAGGACAAGAACAGCTAGAGAAACATTTGGAATATCTTCGGAGTAGGAATCTGGATGAAACAATAATAATTGAAGAATATGTAGACGGAGATCAATATTTGGTTGAGGCACTCGTTTATAATAACAAGCCACATATTGTTGCAATTATGGAACAAGAAGTTACAAAGGGTAAGAGATTCATTATTACAGGGTATGGTGTACTTGCGAATATTCCTTCGAAAATCAAATCAGAAATTGAAGAAATCCTACATTCAATCACTACAGCATTTGGAATTACAAACGGGGCGTTACATCTTGAAATCCGTTTAAGTGAAAATGGTTGGAAACTCATCGAGATTAACCCAAGGATTTCTGGGGGTGCAATGAATAAAATGATTCAAGCTGCATTTGGTTTTAATTTAGTACAAGAAACACTAAAGTTATTTTTAGGAGAGAAACCTGAAATTTCCCCAAGACACAAAAAATATGTTTTCACCAAATATATTATTGTCGCAAAGAAAGGTATATTAGCAAAAGTTACTGGAAAAATTAGGGCAGAAAACTCCCCAGGAGTTATTGAAGTATACGTAAAACCTAAAAAAGGAACAACTTTAATCCCTCCTTTATCCATGGGACATAGATATGCTTATGTCATTGCAGTTGGAAGTAGTTTGGAAGAAGCAAAAACAAACGCTCACAATGCAGCAAAGGAAATTACATTCCATCTAAAAAATGATTAAAACTAAGAACACCTTGTTGGTGCTCTTTTTTTTATTTATATTTTTTCACGTCTGTTGACCAATTCTATTCTACTTAAAACACCAGCAACAAAAGATAGAAGCCTACATTAAGAATTGTACGTTTCCGGCTCGATTTGGACAAAGATGGAATATCGAAAAGGCTGGAATACTCAAAGAAGGGCTGAGCCGCTAAAATGTCATCTTTGGCCGCTCTAGTACTTTGAATATTGATGCCTTCGTAGAGCGACGACCTAATACTTTGTTACAAAATTAAGCAGTAATTTACAGATAATCAATATTGGTTTTATTTTTTCTTAAAAAACAATAAAACCCGAATAAAAACCCTAAAAAGGGCTTGGATTCGGGTATTTATAATTATTCTTTAAATGTCTGATCCAAAAACTGGACTGTATCAAACATATTTGTTTTACTTGCTCCTTTGACTAAAATTGTGTCGTTTTTTTTCACAATCTTTTTCAATAACTCATGTAATGCTTCCTTCTTGGTAAAATGATAAATATTTGCTGCAGTAAATCCTTTTAGTTTTGCTTGATCACCAATTTCTTCAGTCCTAAATCCATAAGTGATTAATAGATCAATATCTTTTTCATAAACGTATTCGCCTACTTTTCGATATTCTTGTTCCCTCAAATCCCCTAACTCTCTCATTTGTCCGATAATAGCTATTTTCCGATGTTTTCCTATATTGGATAGGACATCAAGTGCAGCCCTTACCCCTTGAGGATGGGAGTGAACGGTGTCATCAATTACTGTAATATTATTTCTACAGTTATAAATTGTTAATCTTCTTGGTGGTTTTCTAAAAATAAGCCCCGACTTTATTTCCATTGGTGTGAATCCTAAGTAATCAGCTACAGCAATTGCATTTAAGGCATTATATACATGATGTTCACCTAAAATAGGAATAAACAATGTAATTTCTTGTCCTTGTAGTTGCATTTTGAAACTCATTCCATCTTCTACGTATTGAATATCGTACGCTTTATAATTAGCTGGTGAATTTATACCAACAGTCATTATCTTTCCTTTAAATTTCTGTGTCTCCAAATACTTCGAGTTTACATCATCCTTATTTAAGATTAGAATCCCTTTTTGATCCATTCCATGGATTAATTCTGATTTTGCATGCGCAACTTTTTTAATATCACTATCAAAGTTTCCGACATGTGCAAGTCCGATATTTGTCACAATACTAATATTAGGTTTTATGATGCTACAATGTTCCGTAATGACGCCGGGATATGCCATTCCATACTCTAGTACTACCGCTTCATGAGTATCATTAATTTCTGCTGCATGTTTTTTCGTGTGCTCTGTTGTATTCCAATAGTCTTTAGACTCAAAAACATTCCATTTTTTCGATAATATTGATGCAAGGAATGCTTTTGAGGTCGTTTTACCAGCACTTCCTGTTATCGCAATAATTGGTATTTTACCTTTTTCTAAAATTTTTTCTTTTTTTAATGCAATAATCTCTTTTTTAATTTTTCTTTGGTTTTCTGCTACATACTTTGCATATTGAATAGAATGGATTACTACGTCTAGTTCCAAATAAAAAGCTGGAGGACAGCCTGGTCTCCAATTTACTTCATAAACCCATATTTTAAAATTCTCATCTAAACCAACATCTATACCGATTTCGTCAATAACTTCTCCATATTTAATAATTTGTATTTTATCTAAATGCTCCGCTAGTGACAAAGCAAAATGTTCCAGCATCCGTCTAATATCAAAAGCTTCTTCTTTAAATTCCTGTTCTAAAAAAGGATCTAAATAATTTGTGAAGCCCCCATTATTAATATTTGGAATAATAGAGCCGATTGGAGCAATTCTTGGGTATATAGTGGTAATCACCCATTTTCCTTCTCCATTTTTTTGTACATGTAGCCTAAAGTCGTAAACTTGCCCTGATTTAGTAACAGACTGTATATATGGCTGAATGATAAAAGTTCCTTTCGATAGCTTATCCTTTAGAAACTCATCTAACTGTTGCTTTGAATAAAAATCACTTTCGGCATTCTTCCTTACTTCATAACTTTCTTTGATTTTAGAAATAAAGAAGATTCCTTTTCCTTTTCTTCCATCAATCGGCTTTATTACAACTTTTTGAAAAGAGTTAATGAATTTGTAAAATGTGTCCGAGCTCTTTAAAACTTCGGAAGGTATTAAATAGTTCGAAAATTCCTTACCTTCCTTAAGTCGTTCATTAATGTTCCATTTGTTCCCTAATGAATTTGTTGTAAAGGGAATTTCCTTTTTCAATTTATTAATTGTCGTTTTAGCTTTGGCTAATTTTTCAGGACTCCCTGCATTATAGATAACATCCGGAAAAGGCATAATTTTCTCTTTCCAACTTCCATTTTCATAAACTTTACCTCTAATGGATCGATTAACAAAATTAACAGTGCCTGGTGAAAAATAAAAAAAGTCGACCCCTTCTGCCTTAGCTACAGCTGCATATGCATAAGACTTGAATACAGTTGTGGGATCTCTACGATGATGCAACATTCCTATTATTGTCATTTAATAATCTCCTTTTATATTCATACGATTATTTAATTATTAAATTCATTCAGTTTGTTTTGAATATGGACAAACGTTCAGTTTTATTAAATTTCAAGTAATCCTTAGGGAATGTATAGAGATTTGTTTTCTTTAGAGAGGATGATTATTATCAGAGGAATTTGTAGGTTGGTTCTTGCAGTGTGTAGAGAAATAAAACTTACCGTTTAGATAATATAAGATATAATTCCTTTTAAAAGCGGACGAAGATAAAATTTCGTCCACTCTGCACTTCTTTATCAGTTGTTGCAGTTATTTTTTTCATATGTTCACCAATTATAATGAAATTCCGGTTGAATCATTTATTTGTACGATAAAAGTAAAATCGGCTGAAATAGTAAGTTAAATAAGCTCTTAGAAGAACTCTTCCGTACTTCATAAAAAAGGATTTAGCTCGATGCTCGCCCAGCGGAAAGCGAATGCCAAAGATCTAAATCCGAGGAGCAATCCTTTCTGAGAAGAGCTAGTGTAGGAGCTCCTATTTTACTAAGATTAATAGAATGATAATTTTTAAGTGCCACCGAATAACTTTTGGTGAGCTCTTTACCATTTTGGTTCTATAATTATTTTCCTTCTTAACAATTCAGTATCTAAAGGTTGAATGGCACCTATAGTAGATAGATCAATTACTTTACGTGCGGATGTTTTCTCCAATCGAACCACATCGTAATTTGATTTTGTATAGTTTCCTTCAACATCTAAAGGACGTAGTAATGTAATTGTTATGCGGCAATTTTCACTATCAATAGACTCGATTCGAAAATATTTTGTTTCAAGATACCCACTCGGATCTACTTGACTTAAATGGACTCCTTTTTTCGTTACTAAGAAGAAGGGGATTGTATCACTGCCAATTATTTTCGCAAGTAAATTACCAAAATATTTCGATTGGGAACTTTTTAATAAGTCCTGAAATGATTTTAATTCTATAAGTGCTTCACATAAGATGTGTTTACTTTCTTTGTTGCCACCCAATTTACTATTCAACTCCCTCCTTACTCCTTTGTTCTTATAATATTACGCTTTATGAACTTAGTACGGGTTAAAGACTTGACCACTTCACCCATAGTTTTCTTTTATGCGGGAACTAAAAAAAATTTTATTTCTTTTGCTGCTGCCAATGCTATAGCCTTTGCCTGTTCATCTGACTCAGATGCAGCAATGATACAGGCATAACGATTTCCCATAGAATATGGACTGGTTAGGATTTTACCTTTTAGAGGCTTAATATAAACGTATTTTACCCCATCATGCATTAACGCTAGTTCTTTACCAGTGACTTTGAGTAGTCTGCCTCTCGATCCTATCGTTAAGTATCTAGCGTACACATAGAGTTGTCTTGTCTGTGTAAATGTAGGCTCCTCCCCTAAATACATTTTTAATATTTCTTTTACTAGGTTAATTCCTGTTCCTTCTTCAATGATTCGATTCATTGCCCCTCCTGACATTCGAGGATTAATCTCAATTAGTTTCCATTCATCTTGAACGAGTTTCATCTCTATATGACAAGAGCCATTAGTAAGTCCTATTTGTTCAATGATACTTAAAATGGATACATAGAGTTTTTCATAGTCATTCGCATTTACTTTTGCAGGAAACTTATAACCATTCACAATAAATCTTCCATTGTACATAACTTCCTGCTCCACTACCCCAACAATTCTAACTTCATTGTTGTAAACAATAATTTCAATAAGATACTGTGGTCCTATTAAGAATTCCTCTATTAATATGGAGCTTTTTGAATGTTTTTTTTGTATTAGCATGATAGCTTCCTCAAACATATCCATGGTATCAACTAACAATACATCCTTTGATCCGTTGGAAATGGGGGGTTTTATAATTAAAGGGGAAAATGTTTTATATTTTTTTACAAATTCATTTAGGGAATCATCATTTTTAAAAATTGCATAAGAAGGGGTAATAGGGAGATTTGCTAACTTTTCTCTAACCTTTATTTTATCTTCCATTAAGTATAATGAATCTACGGAAATCTGTGCCAAGCATAATTGGTTAGCAATTTTAACAGCATAAGAAACAAATGGATCGATAAAACTGACACATGCACAAATTTGTTTACCTTCTATCTTTAACTTTTCAATCCGGTCAATTACTTCTTTTTCCTCCATTAGTTTTTCCATGAAAACAAGCTGATTTACTTCTGATATTTCGAGGTTAAGCGTCATGAGCTTTCTTTTATCTGTAAATAAAACAACCCAATATCCCATTTCTCTTGCAATAGTAAGAGCTTCTCTACTTGTCCCAAACTCATTACTTCCTATAAAGACGATTGTTTTCATTCCAGTATCCTTCCATTTATCCATATACTCTTCTCTATAAAATATGCATGTTATAAGGATTTGTGCAAGTGCCCTTAAGTGTATGTTTCCACTTCTCCCCAAGTACTTTGTTCAACATATTGGCTACAATATTACCGTGTAAGTGCTTGAGGAGCGTTTGGCAGAAAGGGCTGGATTTAGCTCTCTGGCATTCGTTTTCCACGTGACGAAAGACAAACCTCGGGCCAACACGATGTTGGTCATGAAGGCGTTGCCTCAGGATGAGGCGTCTTAAGCCTTCCCTCCTATTAGGAGCTTCGTGCTGTGTATATCTCGCATATCCCACAGGAGTCTCGAAGCCTCGCTAAATCCAATTATATGTAGTAAAATTCAGTAAATTAGAATGACACTTCTGCAGCACCCTCGATTCTTTTATTTTTTATCTGATTATTCATCAGTAACTCCAAATCCCTTTCCAAATAAAAAGAGTGCCGCTCCAAATAGGAAAGCTGTAATCATAGTAGTACTAAAAATAGTTTCACGAAGTATAAGATGCAAAATGCAATAAACAAGTAAAAAAGGTAAAACCAGATGGATTGTTCCCCTATAATTCAACATTAATAAGGCCATTAGTATAGCAACAATTAATACCAGGACAGTGTCTAGAATGGATGATCGATTTAATAAAACAATTAGTACTGCAAAACTACTATAAAAACTTATAAAAGCTAAAGCTAATGCTCCATTCGAGGGTAACGATTTATGTTGTATTTGGCGATAAAATAAATTGAGAATAACCCCCATTACACCTATATATACACCCGTTCTCCCTCCCGAAAAGTATAGGATCATCCATGGATGTTTGATGATACTTGAAAAGTCAGTAAGTACAATGCTAAATTTCCATACTAAAATAAACATAAAAACAAAATCGCCAAATTGACTAGAAGTCTCTTTATTAAATTTAAAATATATGACTATACCTGTTAATACTGTCGCTAAGATAAAAGCAATCCAAGTTGAAGGAATCGTCAACGAGAATATTCTATACCACTCCGTTGCAGCCAAACTCTCCCTCCACTCCTTTCAATTTAAGAAAAACCTGGCAAAAGACGCCCGATCCTTTTAAGAAGAGTAACCGTAGAAATATCGTTGATTTTCGCTCTGACGGACGCTTTTCGCGGGCATGGCTTCAGTCTCCTGGGCCAACACGATGTTGGTCATGAAGGCGTCGCCTCAGGACGAGGCGCCCTTAGCCTTCCTTCCTTTCCTGTGTTCCTGCGGGGCCGGAAGCGGCTTGATGCTTGCCCCCTGGAAAGCGTCCGCCTGCAGCGGAGATCAACCTGTTCATGTAATTAATATTCTTACTTGTCTTTTTAAAAATAGCAACCTGAAGCATTTGCTACTTCAAGTTGCTGCTATTATAGAATATCCATCCAAATTTTAATAGCTGTGAACAAAATGAGCACTGCCAAAATCATTTGAAGTATTTTTGTATTTATACGTTTGCCCATTTTTACTCCGAGAGGGGCCGCAATTAAGCTTGCGATTATTAAAATTATAGCTGGCAAATATTCAACTTGTCCTGTAGTTACCTTTCCAATTGTAGCACCAATGGAGGAAAAAAAGGTGACCGCTAAACTTGTTGCAATCGTCATCCTTGTTGGGATTCTTAAAACAACAAGCATAATTGGTACTAATAAGAAGCCCCCTCCAGCTCCCACAATTCCTGAACCAACGCCAACAATAAATGCTAAAATCGCAGCAAGCAGTTTATTAAATGTCACTTGTTCTAACGGAACATCATCAACTTTCTTCTTAGGGACAAACATCATAATGGCAGCTATAAGAGCAAGCACACCATAAACGATATTCACACTAGCTTCCGATAAAGCATGTGAGCTAAAGCTACCTACAAAGCTACCTGTTAAAATGGCTGCTCCCATATGAATAATAAGGGATTTATTTAAATAATTGCCTTTTCGGTATGCCCATACACCCGAAATGGATGCAAATAATACTTGAAGTGCACTAATACCAGAAACTTCATGTGCAGTGAAAGCAGTAAATCCTAACAATGGAGGAACGTACAATAACATTGGAAAATTAATAATTGCTCCACCAATACCAAGCAAACCCGATATAAATGAGCCTACAAATCCAAGTAAAAAGATGGTGATAATCCATGCTATATCCATAATTTCAAACTCCTATCTAGGAAAAGGGCAGAAAATCGTTGAAACTGCTCCCTTCCAGCGGGAGTGTTACCTTTTTCAACGATTTTCTAGTCCTACCATCCATTTCATTACTCTCTATTTTTATGCTTTTTGAATCCAAAATTTTAAAACGCCATCTTCTTGTGCATGTTTCAAAACAGTGTGACCACCTGAAGCAGCCCAAGCTGGAATGTCAGCTAATGCACCTTTATCTGTCACTTGAACCTCTAATATTTCACCAGATTCAATTGTATCCATCGCCTTTTTCGTATGAACGATTGGCATTGGACAAGCTAATCCTCGAGCATCTATTGCCTTAGTTGTATTCATATTTTACTCTCCTTCATCTTATCATTTTTGACATTTAACGTACTGCACAACGATTTGGTCCTATTTCCATTTCTGTTTGTACCTCTATTGATGGTAAAACTTTACCCATATTCACTTGACGAATTTCTTGATAAGCATTTGGCTGTGGTGGTAAATTGTCTGTTACAATACTACGGAATTCTCCTTCATCATTGATATTTAAACCATGATTTTCAGCGAATAAATCACCTAATCGTTTTGCTACTGTTCCATCGTCATTTAATTCATCAATCATCATAAAGTGTGCAGGTAAAACGATTAACTCTTTTGAGAGCTCACGATATTTAGCGTAAAGTGTTTCACGAAGATCCCCAACCCAGTCCTCTGCAAGACCAGCTAGGTCAGGACGTCCAATCGAATCAATAAACAAAATGTCACCTGTTAATAAAAATTTCTCATCTACAATAAAAGACGTTGAGCCAATTGTATGGCCCGGTGAATACAACGCTTGAATTGCAATCGTTGTGTCCCCAATTTTTACTACTGTTCCATCCACTAAAGGTGTGTAATCAAAAACAACTTCCTCCGCATCTTTTGGAGGCAAATAGTAAGTTGCACCAGTTTGTACTGCAATATGACGACCGCCTGAAATATGGTCTGCATGTAAATGTGTATCAAATACATGTGTAATCTTCGCTTGTTTATTTGATGCAAACTTAGTATATACATCAACCATGCGTGTGGCATCAATAATTACTGCTTCCCCATTTGAAATGGCTATATACGAAAGACATCCTTTACCTAAACGTACAAATTGATATAGCTCCCCGCCATTTTCAAGATCACTTATTTTTACTGGTTCTAAATATTCACTCCAAGATTTCATTCCTCCTTGAAGATATGCAACATCTAGTCCCTCCTCCGACAACATTTCCGCTACCATGATGGATGACCCTTCTTTCGCACAGACAACTAACAAAGGTTTGTTTTTTGGAATTTGCGGAAGAATTACTTCTACCCCATCTAAAAGTTCAAAATAAGGAATATTTAAATACTCAAATTTATGTCCATCAATTTTCCATTCTGCAAAAGCATCCACGTTTCGCACATCTAAAATGAATAATTCTTCATTATTAATCACTTTTTTTGCTACTTGTTCTGCTGTCCATATATATAAAGTCATTTCAATTTACCCCCGTAGGTATTATTTTTTCGATTTTTTTAGAGGGGAATCATTCCCCTCTAAAATTGTTTAGAACGTAAGTGTTGGCGATGCATCTTTTGCAAACTCTAAAAATGTAACCGCTCCACCAACTTCTATTCCATCAACGAAATCTTCTTTAGTTAAGCCCATTACATCCATCGTCATTTGACAACCAATGAACTTCACACCTAATTCTTGCGCCATCTCTACTAATTCTGGAATACCTGGAACATTAGCTTTAGCAAATCCTTCTGCAATTGCTTCGCGTCCTTCAGGCATCGGAAGTGCATGAATTCCTTGTTTATGAATTAGATTCAATCCTTCGAATGTGAAAAAGATAGTTACTTCTTTATCGGTTGCTGCTGCTGCTGTTGCGATATTAAATACTTTATACGCGTCAAAAAGGCCACCGTTACTTGCGATAATTGCTACTTTGTTTGTCATTGTTTATTCCTCCAAGTTTAGATTGATTTTTTAACTTCGCCTGTCCATTGTGTCATGCCAGGTATCACGTTCCATACTTTTGTAAAACCGCTATTCATTAGCTTTTGCGCTGCTAAATCACTGCGTTTTCCTGTTCGGCAAATTACATAGATTGCCTGATCTTTTTCTAATTCGTTCATTCGAACTTCCAGTTCACCGATAGGAATAGACTTAGCCCCTTCAATATGTCCAAAAGCATATTCTGCTGCTTCACGTACATCTAAAATAATGCCGCCATCTATAGCTTTTGCTGATAACTCTTCTAGTTGAATGATATGATCATATAGATTTTCAACAATTTCATCATTTGAACATTTACGGATATAATGTTTTAATACATCTCCTTCTTCAGTGGCCCCAATATATTGATGACCTACTGATTCAGACCATGCTGCAAGATCAGCTTTAGATCCTTTATCTGTCGCTTCTACTTCTAAAATTTGTCCATCTATTAGATTGTTCATTGCTTTTTTGGTTTTCACAATCGGCATCGGACAAGCGAGACCCTTTGCATCTAACGTAAAATCTACCTTTAAACTCATTTCCATTCCCCTTTTATACCACTATGGGTATTATTTAACCGAAATTTTTTTAGTGGACTTCGCCTTCCCACGCAAGCATACCACCAATCATATTCGTTACATCAAAACCTTGATCTGCTAAAAATTGTGTAGCTCTTCCGCTTCTACCGCCTGAACGACATACCATAATATAAGGTTCGGTTTTAGACAATTCATTCATACGAAATTCTAATAAACCTAGCGGGATATGAGTTATTCCAGGGATTTTACCTGCAGCTACTTCATCCACTTCTCGTACATCAATTATTTGTAAAGCATCTCCATTCGCTAACTTTTGTTCTACTTCTTTTGCTGTAATCTCTTTCATCATCTTTGTCCTCCTTTTAATTCCATGCACTCATGCCACCACGTACATTTGTTACATGTTCAAAACCTAATTTTTTTAACTCTTTGCAAGCATTGTTACTGCGCATCCCACTTTGACAAATAACAACGATTTCTTTGTCCTTCGGTAATTTACTAAAGGAAGAACCTAATGGTATGTTTTTAAACTGTCTAATATTTCGCGATTTATATTCAGCGGGAGTTCTTACATCTACAAATACTTTATCTTGGTCGCTCAATATATTTTTTAATTCTGTTGTCGTAATCGTTTTAACACCTTTAGACGGCATCATCCTCCAAACGAAGAAAGCTGCGATTACTACGATAAAAATCCATTCCAATTAAACCTTCTCCTCTCCAAATACCTATAAGGGTATTATTTTTTCTAAATAGAAAAGCCGTTTTAGCGGCTCTTTACAACTAGGTTCATCGCTTCCTGGATAGCTGAATTCACTTTTTCTGAATTACCCTCTGCGTTTTGTACGCACTCTAAAAGATTATTACTCACAATCACACCAATTGTACGATCCGCCGCAGAACGAACTGCCGAAAGCTGTGTAACCACTTCTTTACAATCTTTACCCTCTTCCATCATACGTAAAATTCCTCGTAATTGACCTTCTATACGTTTGACACGGTTTACTGTTTTTGCATCATACATCTCGGATGACCTCCTTCCAAAAAGGTTATCAACTTACAAGAATCATATTATACCCACATAGGTATATTGTCAACACCATAAGATTAATAACTTTCTCACGGTGCTTACTTTCTGAATATGTTCTTCATCAATATATTGTATTCTACTAATTTTTGTTGTAAGATTAGTTGTTTTTATTATGTTTCAATGTAGTAGAAAGTATGGTGGGAATATTGAATTTGAAAGCATTTATTTTAGCATCTATAACCGTAGTCATTTGGGGGTCCACTTTTACCGCTATTAGTTCAGGTTTACACGGTGGATATTCTGCAGGTCATTTAGTATTAGTTCGTTTTGTATTAGCATCCTTCCTATTTGGGGTGATAGCTTTGTTACCAGGCAAAAAAATTTCTTTACCGAAAAAGGAAGATATATTAAAGATTTTACTAATTGGATGGATTGGAATTAGTGTTTATCATATAAGTAATACTTTTGGACAACTCACTGTTTCTGCAGGAACAACCGGAATGCTTATTGGTTCTACTCCTATATTTACTACAATCATTGCAGTGATCGTGCTAAAAGAGCGCTTAGGCAAAATTGGTTGGACGTGCTTAGGTTTGGGATTTATCGGTATTTTGATGATTGCGCTAGGAACCGGTAATTCATCTTCTGGAATTTCCAAAGGTGTATTTTTAATTCTTCTTGCAGCATTATCAACAGCTATATTTTTCGTGTTTCAAAAGCCTTTATTGAAAAAGTACAATCCAATTGAGTTAACTGCATATTTTACATGGGCTGGTACTTTGCCATTTCTTATTTTTATACCAGGTCTTTTTCAAGAAATCCAACATGCATCGATGGAAGCAAACTTTTCAGTAATCTATTTAGGTATTTTTCCAACAGCTATTGCGTATATCACATGGGCTTATGTACTTTCGCTTGGGAATGCTAGTACAGTATCCAACATGTTATACGCGGAACCAGTTGTGGCCATTATCGTTTCTTGGTTATTGCTCCATGAGTTACCTGCATCTATCTCCATTGTCGGAGGAGTTGTAGCTATTTCAAGTGTAATACTCGTAAATATTTATGGAAAAAGAGAAAATATATTAATCAAAAAAAGAATTCAACATCCATAAGTATAGGTACCAGCGCGCACTACTCGCTGGTACCTTTTTTGCTTTTATCGATTCTATGGTATTCTGAAATTTGAATTACACGAACATCCCGAGTATTTAGTTCATGATAAATTCCTCTGCTATCTCGAAAAGAAATGTATCTATCTCGTTCACTTTGAACTAACTCTTCTGCTTTTTCTTGAGACTCCACAAATATAAACCTTCTTATATAATAATTTTCATCGTAGAAATAAGTCACCTTAAATTCTTTCACGACTTCTATCTCCTAACAATCCATTTTTATTAGGGTATCCAAAACCTTTCCTTTTATAAGGCATTTCCATCACTTATGATAAAATGAACTTACATAAAGTCTGAAAGGAAGAGTATAAATGAAATCGCCTTTTACATATAAGCATACAGCTCCGCAAATGGAGGGAGAACGACAACCTGCCATCTTTTTATTACATGGTATGGGAAGCAATGAAGATGATCTGCCACAACTTGTTAAAGAATTCGAGAAAACCCATCATATTTTTAGTTTACGTGGACCTATTGTTTTTAAACCTGGTTATGCTTTTTTCACAACTGATGGAGAAGACAAGCCAGATCGTGAAATATTTGATAAAGTGGTCACCTATATTCGATCTTTTATATATGAGGCTATTGAGGAATACAATCTTCATTTGGACCATATATACATACTCGGCTTTAGTCAAGGTGCGGTTTTAGCACAAACTTTAGCATTAACGATGGGTAGTGTAATTAGTGGTGTTGTTGCGTTAAGTGGTTATTTACCTGACTTTGTGAAAGATGAATATAGTAAGCATCCTGTCGATCATTTAAATATTTTTATTTCACACGGGGACTATGACTACGTGATTCCATCTCAATTAGGTTTGGAAAGCAAAAATTACTTTGAGGTACATGGCGCAAATGTGTCGTTCAAAACATACGAAGACGGCCATGGGGTAACACCAGAGAATCTTCAAGATTTAGTAGTGTTTTTGAAAGAGAATTAATACATGGCTTGGGACTTTTTTATAAGTCCCCTTTTTATCTATAGTCCATTAAATAGAATAGATTGCTCTTACAACAAATGGATTAGAGAGACCAATTACTATTTCAGAGTATCCAATTCTACCTTGAAAACAACTAGATGGCGCGAGGATACTAGTTGTTGTGGAGATTGACTGAAAATTATTTAGCCATTTTTCTTTTTAAATATAATTGAACTAATTCTATATCTTCTTTGTCGAGATTTCCTACATTTTCAATTGATTTTATTATTTCTAATACCTTCTTGTCATGAGTAAGTTCATTATCCTTACTAAAATAGCTCGTAATAGAGGAAGTTAGTGTACTAATGATACCAATACCCGTTAACATTAAAACAACTGCTAGTAATCTACCAAATGAAGTGGTTGGCGAAATATCCCCATAACCTACTGTTGTTGTAGTTACGATTGCCCACCAAAATGCATCAGAAAAGGTATTAATTGAAGGTTCAATTATAATAATTGGGATAGGGACAACAAACAACAGGATAGCCGCAAGCATAAGAATTTTATCTAAACCATTAGTATTAAGGATACTGTAAATTGGTTTTAAAAAGCGTGAACCTATACTAAGCAATCGAAGGATTCTAAAAATACGAATGAATCTCGCAGCTCGGAAAACTGAATCAAAAGGAACTATGGCGATTAGTTCAAATGGATGTTGTTTAATATAAACCCACTTCTTATCCGAACGAATGAATCGAAATGAGTAATCTAGAACAAAAATTATCCAAATAATTCGATCGTAAACAATTAATTGTTCATTTCTCGAAAATGCAAAGAATAAAGAAACAATAACTAAAATAAGCATAAATACTTCATAAACAATGACAATTTTTTTCATATGTATATCCACCTAGGCTTTATATTTTATACCCTTTACCATCATTTCATTTTACCGTTGGATTAATTGTTTATTTTGAGAAAAATACACGCGCCCTTATATTTTCTTATAAAAAAGCACCGCTAATGGCAGTGCGCAATGATTTAGATAGAAAATACAACTTGTTATTCGTGGGCTTCATTCATTTTCGAAAAATCCTTTTAGACATAGAGAAAGAACAACTGCTCCGAAAAGAAAGGAGGATATTAAACCTACAACACCGTTCCAACCAAATTTTGACCAAAAAACACCACCAGCAGTCCCACCGATACTGGAGCCAAAATAATAAAAGAACAAATAAAGCGAAGAAGCTTGCGCTTTATCATGTTGCGCCCTTTTACTAACCCAACCACTTGCAATGGAATGTGCTCCGAAAAATCCAAATGTGAAAACTGTAATACCAATAACTTTGATAACTAAACTAATATTAAGCGTAATTAATGCACCAAAAAACATAATGCCGATTCCAACAAGCAACATCTTTCGTCTACCATATCGATCAGCGAGACTACCTAGCCACGCTGAACTGAATGTCCCTACTAAATAGATTATGAAAATCCAGCCGACAATTGTCGTACTAAGCGAGTAAGGAGGCCCAAGCAGTTTGAAACTAATGTAGTTATATAATGAAACGAAACTCGCCATTAACGTAAAACCTATAACATACAGACTAAGCATACCTGGATCCTTCAAATGAGCTAGAAGCGAGCTGGTTAAAGCGCGTAATTGTAACTTTCTTGGCTCAAAATGACGGGATTTCGGCAATGAGATTACAAAATAAATACTCATCGTCAGACTTAATATACCAAGAAAAATCATACCGACTTTCCAGCTAAATAAATCCGTCATCGTCCCCATAATAATACGGCCAGCTAATCCTCCAACAGAGTTTCCACTAATATAAAGCCCCATTGCAATCCCAAGACTCTTTGGCTCTACCTCTTCCCCTAAATAAGCCATTGCAATAGCCGGGAGCCCAGCAAACGTGATCCCCTGTATAACCCGCAAAACAAGAATAACTTCAAAACTTGAAGAAAAAGCAATGACTAGCGTTAATACAGAAGCAGAAAAGATCGAAATAGTCATCAGTCGTTTACGACCCCAAGCTTCCGAAAGAGATCCAAATATTACAAGGCTTATAGCTAATGCAAAAGTTGTGAGGGATAACGATAAACTTGCTACAGTAGGGGAAATATGAAATTCTTTCGCAAACTCAGGCAAAACCGGTTGCGTGAGATATAAATTAGCGAATGTAATAAACCCAGCTGCAAATAATGCAAAATTTACTTTTTTAAATTCATTTGTTCCTCTTTGAATATACTCCTTCAATAGATCGCCTCTTTAGAATCATTTATCGAATTTTTTTAGTTATTATCTCTTCCATTAATACTTGTAGTTTACTCACTTCTAGGTTCAATTCTTCAATAATCTCAACTTGTTCATGTAATTATACGCTTTTCTCTACAATCTGTTTATTAAACTTCTGCACCTAAATATGTTGTGGATAACTTTTCTTCTTTACCTTTATCCACACGATATCCACTTGCTTGTGGACGAGAACTTACCACTGTATGTAATTTTTCATCGATAAAATGTAGAGCAACTCCATCATCTGCAGCATATCCACCTTTTATTACTTTCTCTTGAGTAAGACGTTTATAAGCAGAACGGTAATTTCCCTCTCCATCATAATGTGGACAATGACTCCCACCTATTAAACCAAGGCACTTAATAGGCTCAATCCTACCACCATAGGAATCTGTCACACCTTCTTCAAACCAACAAAGTGAACCAGCACTGAGGCCCGATAAAATTGTTCCGTTTTCATAAGCTGCTCGAATAGCTTTATCCAGTTCCCATTCTTTCCAAAGCGTCATCAAATTCTTCGTGTTACCCCCACCTACATATAAGATGTCTTGTTCCATTAAAAATCCCTTGATATCACGGGTATGCGGTTTAAATAACGATAGATGCGCCGGCTCACATTCTTCCTTTTGAAAGAAATTATAAAAACGCTCAATATATCCTTCTGCATCACCACTAGCTGTACCTATAAAGCAGATTTTTGGTCTTTCACTCTTTGATTGCTTCAAGATATACCGATCTAATAAAGGATTTTCAGGCTCCATTGAAAAGCCCCCGCCACCCATACCAATGATTTGTCTCATCTATTTATCCTCCAATTTGCTATTTTCCTGTATTACTGAAATAAGTTCGTCAATTGTTCCTGTGCAAATGCTCACTTCTGGTAAGTGATAGAACGTACTTGTTGTTTCCATATCCATCGCTTCTCCATGTGGTGAGTAAAGAAATATTTGTTTCTCCCATGCGATAGCCATTCCTAATTCAATATGACTTCCTTTACCACCAGGTAATAAAATAATGGTATAATCAGCGTCTTTTATTGCCTCTTTTTCCAGTGTTCCAATTAGCATTAAATGTTCAAGGTTATTTGCTCGTTCATTTTGTGTCCAGTCATACGTTTGGTTCCACCCTATGTTTTTAAGCTTACCAGTTACTTCTCTAACCTGGTCTTTATTTTGAAAACCTGACCCTACATAAAATTTCATGAATAATCACCTTACTTTTCTCTTGTTTTGTTTATCATAACATGAAAAAAAGACTTGCGATTTAACTATTCTAAATAGTTTGAATGCAAGTCAATTACGTTAATTATAGACCAAGAGAAACGTATTTTATTTCTAAATATTCATCCATTCCATGGTGACCACCTTCGCGCCCAAGACCACTTTGCTTAAACCCTCCAAACGGTGCTTGTGGTGTCGATGGTAGACCGTCATTTAATCCAATAATACCGTACTCTAATTTTTCTGTAATACGAATTCCTCTTGATATATTTTCTGTAAAAACATATGCGGCAAGGCCATATATAGAATTGTTTGCACGAATTATTGCTTCTTCTTCATCCTTGAATGTACTAATTGGAATAACTGGACCAAATGTTTCTTCTTGCATGCATAACATATCATCCGTTACATTTGTCAAAATCGTCGGTTCAAAGAATAGTCCGTCCTTTCTTTTTCCGCCCAGTATTACTTCTGCTCCTTTTGACGTTGCATCCTCTACATGCTCTTGCGCTTTCCGAACGGCGGAATCATCAATTAGCGGCCCTATTGTCACCCCCGCTTCCAGGCCATTTCCAATTTTCAACTGTTTCGTCTTTTCCAAAAGTAATTCAGTAAATTTACCTACAATAGATTCCTGAACATACACTCGATTAATACATACACATGTTTGACCAGCATTTCGGAATTTAGCAGCAAGCACATTTTCTGCCGCTTTCTCTAAATTACAATCTTCCATGATAATCGATGGAGCATGTCCTCCAAGTTCAAGAGATACTTTTTTAACCGTATCTGCTGCACCCTTCATAAGTACTTTTCCTACTTCAGTGGAACCTGTAAATGTCAGCTTGCGAACACGCGTATCTTTAAGCCAAGCATCTCCTATAGCTTTGGAATCTCCTGTAATTACATTTACGACTCCATCGGGAATCCCCGCTTCTTTTGCGAGTTGCACTAGTTTAATAGCAGTGAGAGGTGTTTGCCCAGCTGGTTTAATTACTACAGTACACCCTGCAGCAAGCGCCGGTCCTACTTTTCTCGTAATCATCGCTGCCGGAAAGTTCCAAGGAGTTATCACAGCAACAACTCCTACTGGTTGTTTATGCACAAAAAGTCGTTTATTTTGTTGAGTAGCAGGAATTATTTCTCCATAAATTCTCTTACCCTCTTCTGCATACCATGAAATAAAACCATTTGCATAATTGATTTCCCCACGAGCTTCTCCCAGAGGTTTTCCCTGTTCCTCTGTCATTGTCTTTGCAAGATCTTCCGTATGTTTCTTAATTAGAATATACCAACTTTGTATGAGCTCGCTTCGTTCATAAGCAGACAAAACAGACCATTTTCCATAGGCTTCAAATGCTGCATCAACAGCTTTCACCGCTTCTTTGGTTCCACCTTTCGGTACAGTCGCAATTATTTCTCCTGTTGCAGGATTACTCACTTCCAAAACAGATAGATCTTTTCCAATATCTTCTCCATTAATAATCATGTAATATGGCTTAGACATGTAATCACCCTTCCTTTATTACTATATTATTTAATTTAAAACTTTTAAAAATGTCGCCTCAAGACGAGGCGTCATTAGCCTTACTTCCTATCTTCCGCAGGAGTCTCGCATCATTTATTTCCTCTATCTAATTAATCAAGGAGTGCTCTGCGATGTGTCAAAACGTCTACAGATTGAAAGAAAAAATAATATAAAATCTAAAGGTCCAAGAATTTTGACATTAACCAACCTTTTGTCTTCAAGGGTTTATCTTCTCCTTATTTGTCACCTCAAGTACATCTAGTAAGAAAACAAATACTGGAATTCCAACAATTAGTCCCCATACACCAAAGAAATTTTGCGAAAAAATAAGCACTACGAAAGTATAAAAGACAGGTAAGTCTGTTTTTGATGACATCAGTTTAGGGTTTAAAAAATATGCTTCTATAGCATGAATAATTGCAATCGCTATAATCACATAAATAACTTTTATGAATCCTCCAATAGTATAGGCCACTAAACATAGAGGAATTAGCGAAATCATCACCCCTGCAACCGGAATGAGCCCTAAAAAGAAGACCATAATCGACAAACCAAATATTTGGGGGAATCCCAAAATTATCATTGCAATTAAAGACAAAATGCCATTGATGATAGCGATAATAAACTGTGCCTCGATTACTTTTCCAAACGTACGTGTAAATTTCTTGCTAAAAAATTCAATCTCATAATAAAAAGGGGCAATCTTGCTATCCTTAAACTTGGCAGTAAATTCTTTTAAACGTGGCTTTTCCAATAAAAAAAACAAACTTAATATCAATGCTATCAACACTTGAACGCTAATTTTACTTATATCTGTAAAAGACTTCAACAGAAAAGAAAAACCATTTTCTAAATAGGCTGTAATCTTATTGGTAGAGATAAATGTAACTATATAATTAATCAAAACGCTATCATGTGGCTTTGTATAGAAGGCTGTAACTCGTTTCACAAGTAGACTTACTTCAGTGATGATAATAGGCAAGTATTTCACAAGTCCTAATGCTAACAAGCCAACAATCAATGTATACATCAAGGTAACAAGTAATACTCGTTTTAACCTCACACGTTTCGCCACAAATTCTACGAGTTGATTCATTAAAAACGTAAAAATAAATGTAAGTAAAATTAAATTTATCATACTTTTCACGCTAAACAGAAGCAATAAAATTAAACCAAAAATAATAACTCTTTTAACTTCCTTTTTTTGAAAAAA
This sequence comes from Psychrobacillus sp. NPDC058041, assembly GCF_042885655.1. Lineage (NCBI taxonomy): Bacteria > Bacillati > Bacillota > Bacilli > Caryophanales > Bacillaceae > Psychrobacillus > Psychrobacillus sp. NPDC058041. The sequence continues at coordinate 11,043 of NZ_JBHVRO010000014.1, read as the reverse complement.
TTCTATAATTCCAGACATTTTGTTCATTGCTCCCTAATAAATATTTTGATTTTAAATCCTTATATTTTTAGTATCACCCCGCAGGAAACAGATTACAAGAATTAAAGGGTATTTATAGCATAATTAGTTCTTTATTTTGTTTTTAACCATTTTATTGTAACTTCATACGGACTTGGTAGAAAAAGTTCCGTTTTTTTCAATGCTTTCAATATTAAATATCAAGAAACATTTCGAAATCAAAAACGTTGTTTGACATTTTCAAAAAAGTAGCATATATTCAATTTAGTTTAATATAGCTTTAAGTATTCTGTTAGGTGAGGCTCCTGTATAGAGAAACGCTGCTGCCCAAAAATGTCGAAAGACGCCAATGGGTCAACAAGAAAGATCGGAGTAAGGTCTTTTTTAACGTAGCTGGTAATAAGTACCTATGCTTTACAGTGCTAAAACTCAACGAGGGAAACTGGCGAACACAAAGTATTGCTGTGTATTATTTGTATTTACAGCTTATACTTTTTTTGATGTGCAAATTAAGCCTTTATTTCTTCTTGCTGAGAAATAAAGGCTTTTCTTTTGTTTAACGAATATATATAAGCAATTAAACAGGAATTATAATCATTTTTGGGAGGTGATGTAGATGGACGAGGAGCCGAGTTCGAATAATATATATAACATAAGTGGAACCGGGAAAGGGATAGTTTTTAGTCTTCGGCTATCAAGTCACTGATAAATCCTATCCTCTCTCGCTTTTACTTGAGAACGGAGGTAAGGGATATGGATCAAAACATGATTCAGGAATTAAACATTCTTTCACAAGAACAAAATCAAGACTCTTTAAATGAGTATGTATCACGATTCCAGCCTTTTGATATTGCCGCGGCGTTAAGTGAAATGGAATTTGAAGAGCAATTATCATTTTTTACTACGATTTCTATTCCAATAGGAACGGAGATTCTTGAATATTTGGAACCAGAGTTACAGTATAAAATTTTAAATCGAATGAAGGAAGATCTTGCTTCTTCCTTATTAATAGAAATGTCCAGTGATACTGTTGTAAATTTGCTATTGTCCATTCATCCTCATCAGGCAAAAAAAATGATGGAGTTTTTGCCTAATGACTATAGAGAAAAAATAAGTACATTTATGAACTATGAGCCCGATACTGCTGGAAGATTAGCAACGTTCGATTATATTGCCGCTCGTATTAACTGGACTGTTGACCAAACACTACAACATATTAGAAAAGTGGGGCATGACGCAGAGATAACTTCTTATATTTACGTCTTAGGGAGTCGCGGAGAGCTCACGGGCATCGTATCTCTGAAGGAAATTATTTTAGCTAAGCCAGGAACAAAATTAGAAGAAATATTACAAGGAGATACCATCTCAGTTTCCGTTAATATGCATCAACAAGAAGCAGCTGCTGTTCTGTCAAAATACAATTTTGTAGCTGTTCCTGTTGTAGCCCAAGATAATAGAATGATTGGAATTATAACTGTTGATGATTTAATTGATGTTATTCATGAAGAGGCAACGGAAGACATTCAAAAATTAGGTGGAAGTCAGCCATTAAACGAGCCCTATTTTAAAAATTCTGTCGGAGCTCTGTATAAAAAAAGAATTGTGTGGCTATTAATCTTATTTGTAGCGGAAGCATACACAAGCAGCGTATTGAAGCATTATGAGGACACCTTGTCTGAACAAATTGCTTTATCCTTTTTTATACCACTACTTATTGGAACTGGAGGAAATACAGGCTCGCAAACAGTAACAACGTTAGTTCGGGCTTTGGCAGTTGGAGAAGTAGAGTTTCGAGATATGTTCAAAGTTTTTAAAAAGGAAGTATCAACAGGATTTTTCTTAGGTATTACAATGGCCACCGTTGCGATAGTGCGTGCATTTATTCTAGGAGTCAGTATGGACATAGGCTCAGTTGTGGCCTTATCTGCCTTATTTATTGTTATTTGGGCGTCGGTAGTAGCTGCTATTTTACCGATGGTGCTGCATAAATTAAAAATCGATCCCGCTGTCGTATCCGGACCTTTTATTACAACTTTTGTTGATGGAACAGGTCTTATTACTTACTTTACACTGGCAAAGATCATACTTCACCTTTAAGTGCACTTTGTCTTCACTATTACAACGGAATATTATATTCTCATATAAAATCGCTCCTTGGCATAAATAAAATGTCGAGGAGCGATTTTTTGTCTAAGTCTCAGTGAAGATAGTAATTATATCTTTCACTGTGACAAGTTAGATTTCATTTTCATTAGCCTTGCAATTTGCTGTTCTTCGGATCTGCCTGTCTTTTCAAGCGCTTCTATATCACTTTCCACTCTCTCTTGCGCGTGGTTTTAGCCCTCCATTTTTTCAATAGAAACGGTGAAACCAACGACACTTTTTGAGAATTCTACTATGTTATAGAAAATGCAATAATTAACACAACAATAAATAAAATGATTCCTATTATAATAGAAGGAATGATTAATGTTGCAAATCCTCTCCCACTTGAGAACTGGTGTACTTCTCCGATTGCTTTACTTTGAATAATAATCATCCAAATAGAGAAAGTTAAAGATATTAATGTGGAAATTAAAACCCAAATAATAGACCCTGAATTAAATTCCCACGGATTCATGACAAGTAGATTATTTCGAACAAAAATAAATGATAACATCCAGTACGGTGTCAACCAAATGCTTGGAATTACGACAATACCCATCGTTTGAGCCATCTCTTTATACGTTCCATATCCACCTAGCCATCTTCCTACCCATGTGTAAATAACGGTACTAAATCCTAGTCCGATTAAGCCAAGTAACGGACCAATCACAAGGATGCCTATTAATAGTAGCCACAACGAAATATCAAATTTATTACTCCACTCATTTGCTACGCTTATACCATTTGAAATTCCAGCAATTGCGGCTAGTGTAAGTGAATATTTTAAATTTTTATGATCCAACACATAGCGCACCGTTTTTCTCGTGGATAACCAAATTGAAAAAAACGGATTTAATTTTTCTGTTTCTTCATATTTCATTTCTTGAGTCATATTATCCCTCCAGCCTCTTACTAGTTTATTTGACAAACAAAAAAATATGTTAGAATATTAGAATTTTAAATAACCAATATAATATTATTAGTACAGAATGATAATATAAGAAGGTAGAGCTATTAATCACTTTTAATTGCTAATTCGACATTTAATGCATTTTTCCCTTTCGAAGATCATTTTTACTAAATAAATTGAAAGAGGTTTTTTTTATGGAACCTTTTATACATGGATTATTACTAGCCTTAGGATTGATATTACCATTAGGTGTTCAGAATATATTTGTTTTTAATCAAGGAGCTATTCAACCATCCTTTAAAAAAGCATTACCAGCATCCATTACTGCTTCTATCTGTGATACCTTGCTAATACTTTTAGCGATTTTAGGTGTGTCCGTTATTGTTATGCAATATGATTGGTTGCGTTTTACTTTAATTGGAATCGGTGTTGTTTTTTTAATTTATATGGGGATTGTCACTTGGTTTACCAAATCCACTACATCAACGGATACACAAACTATCCAAATGTCTACCAAAAAGCAAATCTTATTTGCTCTGTCTGTGTCATTGCTAAACCCTCATGCCATTTTAGATACTATTGGAGTCATTGGTTCAAGTTCACTTGTTTACCATAGGAACAGAAAAAATTGAATTTACTGTCACATGTATAATTGTGTCCTGGAGTTGGTTTCATGGATTATGCCTTGCTGGTAGGATGATGAAAAAAATAGATAATTCCGGTAAATTTCTTGGGATATTAAACAAAGTTTCTGCAATCATTATTTGGGTTACAGCTTTATATATGGCGCTATCTATAATATAAGAAAAAGCACAAGCGCTCTTTAAATGCATCTTGCCTTCATTAATTCCTGAGTGCTTTGGACGAAAGATCGACTACAATATTACCGGTGAATTTTGAGGAGTTGGAAGTGACTGCGTCACTTCCAACTCCTCATTTTCGATCATCTTATGGCGGATGTTTGTCCGTCGCCCTCTTGGAATTTGTAAGCACATGATGCGTTTGGTTTGGATAATAACAGAAAAAATACTTTCCTACTCTTTTAAAAGCTTCAGAAGATACAATTTCAGAAGCTCTTCACTTATTTATCAGTAGATACTACCTATTTTTTCTCAGTTTCCGCTCGCCAGGATAGACAAAGGAAACTACCAGTTAATTATTTCGACGAAGCATATTTTCTTTCTTATTTACACTTTTGATTGGAGAGGCAGGCGGAGAATAGTCTGTTCATGGCTAAAAAACTCATCTAATTTCTTTCAGAAAAACGCCTCTACATAATGTAGAGACGCATTATTTTGACGATAGTAGTTGTTTACAATGTGCATTTATCTGTTCGTTATCTAACCCCATACCGATCAAAATAATAACTGGTTTTTTATTTATAGATGAAGGAACACGAGTAAACGTTGCTTTTTTTGAAGCATATTGAAAACTGTAAAGTTGATGAGAGTTGTCAATTTCAATAAAACCTTTTCCACGTAAAATACCGCCAGGAAGCTGGTTAAGCCATTTTTCAAACTTTTTTTGTTGAAGTGGAGGTAAATCCTCTAATTTTATTGCTTGTAAAGTGGAGTGGTGATGATGATGAGTTACATCCGGATGCTCTCCTATCGAGATTGATTGAAAACGTTTCTCGAACAATACTTTCGGTTCAACCTGACCGTAATTACAATGCACCATTTGTTTTTCTTGCCCCACAATTTTGGCAATTTTCTGTTTAATTTTATCCAATTGTTCTGGTCGGACAAGATCTGTCTTATTTAACAACAACAAACTTGCACAGATCATTTGCTCTTGCATCAATTTTCGAACTTCTGCTGAACTTGAAAATACACTTTGATATTCTAGGTAATGACTAGCATCCAAAACTGTAATTATGGACATAATTTCAAATTGGTCCGTATACGGTTTGCTAAGAAGTGCTTCTTGGATTTCTAATGGATTTGCCACACCAGTGCCTTCAATGAACAAGACATCTAGAGGGCGTTCCTCCATTTCCTTAACTAAATTATCCAACGTCTCTTTTAAGTCTTCTTGGAGTGTACAACAAATACAACCATTTAGAAGCTCAAACACTTTTTTATCTTCAAACAAATGACCTTCCACATTTTCTTCACCTAATTCATTCAAGATAATGCCAGGTTGTTGTCCTTTTTCCTTACACTGTTCGAGCATATTCAATAGGACAGTTGTTTTGCCACTTCCAAGAAACCCACTTATCACGTATACAGGAATTTTCGTATTGTTTTCCATAAAAATATCTCCTATCAATACCTAACTACTACTTAATAGCTTCTATAAACGTATGGTTCTTCAGGTTCTTTTATTTTCTCTACCTTGTCCACTTTTAAAATAGGAATTGTTTTTTTAAACGGTTGGTAGTATATAGTATCCATCTTACCTTGCACATCAATCCAATCATCGTTTTGGAACGTTGTACCTTTCGGAAGCTCTAACAGCATTCCGAATACTCCGGAATCCGCAACGCAATGTATAATTCCAAATCGAAATAAAAAGACATCTCCCGTTTCCTTATCAACATAAGTAAAGCCTCTGAAACCAATTGTTTTGCCCGTAAAGTAACCTGGGTTTTTGTAGATTGTTTCCATGCCATATAGAAAATCTTCATCCTTTAAGAGGACACTGTCTTTGTTTGCATATTTACCAAGCGCTTCTTCATTTATCTCATCATATCCTCCCTGACCATAGAACACGCTACTATCAGGTTCAAGAAATTGATGGACTCCGTACTCGTCCTTACCGTTATATGCCTCAAAGTTAAACCCCTTTGCTGCAACAATATTTGAATCTAACGTTGCAATCGGAAGAAATAAGGCAGTAAAAATAGGAAAAAGAAAAATCGGGTAGCCCAACCATGATTTCCATCTCGTTCCCTCTTTAGAATGATCTATACCACAATCACATATAGGACCAAAATCTTCTTCATCTTTACCCTCTTTCAAAGTGAAATACATTTGAATGAGCATAAAGAAAAAGAAGATGAAAATAGCGATGAAAGAAAAGGTTGAATATTTTAGATTAATATATTTTGATATATTTCCAGTTGCATGTAAATGTAAAAAGAGAAATGAAAATCCGAGTAAAATCCAACAACGAAGCATTATTAAAGTCCTCCTTTCTTATAAGTTCGTAATAATTATTGATCCTAGGAACACCAAAACGGCTGTATAAATGAATAAGAAAAAAACGAATTTTGTTTTGAATACACCTAGCATCATTAATGTATTTTTAATATCAAATTTAGCACCGAAAACTAAAAAAGCAACTAATGCCCCTGTCGAAAATGTACTTCTAAAAGAAGCTGCTACAAAAGCATCGGCAGAAGAACATAAGGACATAATGTATGCTAATCCCATCATCACAAGTGAAGAAGAATATTCACCGTGTCCTATGGAAGTTAAGACTGATGTCTTCATATAGGTTTGTACAGCAGCCGCTATTAAAGCACCTACTATTAAATATTTTCCAACAGTGAAAAACTCATCCACCATATGCTTAAAAGAACCTAACACTTTTCTTTTCATTGGGATATTTTGACGCGGAACTTGGTATGTTAACATATGTTTTAATTGCGACTCCTTAAACTGATAAGAGAGAATTACACCAACAACTAATGCCACTATAAACGATAATCCACCTCTATACAGAACCATCTTCCAACTATTACCGAAGGCGACATATGTAGAGAAAAGCACAACTGGGTTTATGACTGGTCCTGTCAACATAAACGCTATTGCTGCATGGAGAGGAACTCCCTTCGCCATTAATCTCCTTGCAATTGGTATTATCCCACATTCACAAGCAGGGAAAACTGCACCAAGCGCACTTGCTGATAGCACAGACAGAAATCTATTTTTTGGAATCACCTTAGCTAGCATTTCATCTGTTACAAAGACTTGTATTAAAGCAGATACAATCACAGCTAACATGATAAAAGGTAATGATTCTATTAATATACTAATGAATATAGTATTAAACTGTAAAAACAATTGACTGTTCATTTTCATTACTCCTATTAAAATCTTGAATATAGATAAACTAGTATAGTGCGTTCTATTTTACAATTAGTTATGAGCGGATAATAAAGCAATAATAAAACTGTGATATGAATAAAAAATATAGAAACAATGGAAAGATTCCAAATTTATTATTTTAAAATTTTCAAAAAAAACCTTTTCAATTATAGAGGGAAGGGTTTTTACTATTTATTTTCTTATAAACGTAATTCTAGCTAATCACTTTCTTTTATCAACATAACATCCTCAGTTATCGGAGTAAATCCCAGTTGATCTAAGCTGTCGAACGAAGTAAGATGTGATTGAGCAATACTAACTGTTTCGACTCCACGCTTCAAGCACTCTTGTAAGATAATCTGAATCATTTCAGAATAGTATTCATTAAATTTCGAATTTATTCCAGTTGCTATTATCTCTGAGTATCTTGTATCTGACCTTATAGTTACTCCAAAATAACCAATCGTTTTATCTTCCTTCGTACATTCCAAAGAAAAGTCAAACGCTACAGATCCATAATATGTTTCTATCATTTCAAGTTGTTTCGCCGAAACTTCCTGATTCGCTATTGTTACGCATTTCCACCGGTCAAATTGAAATCCTTCACTAATTTGATATGTAAAATTAGATGAATCTACTATTTGGTTTACACTTTCTGATAGCTTAACCCCAACTATTGGAGAACGATTTGAAATCATAAAACCTTTCGATAAAAAGTAATCTATAGGAGCCTGCCACTGACTTCGAAAACGTTGCGCTAACTTCTTACCACCATATTCTTCGCTCACTGCAAATTTGTAAATTCTATCAAACAACTCATCTTGCAGATCACCTTCGTACTCCGGTAATACCCAAGGGTAACCCAATGAAACGAAATCACCAGCACCTGTAAAACTCATATAACCTACTATTTTCTCCCCATTAAAAGCAAAGCATCGTGAATTCGGATGAAATTCTTTTTGATTTATATACTGCTTCGGTGAAAGTGTTGGTTTCCACGCATACGGTAATTTAGCTGTTATTTCTGTCCAAAAGTCATACTGTAACTTCAGATCTTCTGGCTTTTCATAATAACGAAATGTAATCGGCATTTCTTAACCTACTTTCAAAATAATATAGAATTTATTAACCCATGTAAGATTAGTTTAGCATATAGATAATACATAAATGTCTTTACATGTTGTAGTTGTTTTGTGATTTTTTAGAGTTATTTGCAGAAATGGTTATGAACCTTACCTTAACTACATATGTATAAATGAATAACTAATGGGGAAAGAGGGAGTTCTATGTTTATTTATGTTGTAATAAAGGGAGATTCCTTATTCTCGATTGCAGCAAAATTTCAAATAACAATGGATAGCATACGAATAGTGAATGGATTAAGTACAGATAGCTTAGTACCAGGACAGGATCTACTTATTCCAACAAATATGTATACAGTTCAACCAGGCGATTCACTCTATTCTATTGCTCAAATGAGTTTCACTTCTGTCGAAACGTTACGTCTCATAAACGGCCTACATTCAGATACATTAAAGGTTGGTACGAAGTTGTATTTACCACCAAGACCTAAATATGGAGCAGTAAATCTTAGTTACATACTGCCCTCAACACCTACTAAAAACAATAATATGGTTCAAAGTGCCGCTCCTATAAATACTTTTTTCGGAGTATTTGAGTACCATGTCCTTGCAGATGGAAGTTTAAGCTCTTTGGATGATCGGCAACTTATTCGAGTAGCAAGAGAGAACAAAGTAGCTCCACTTGCTGTTATTACTAATCTGACAACAACAGGATTTAGTACCGACATAGCAAATCGAGTATTAAGTTCACCTGAAACAAAATCACGATTAATTAATAACATCTACAATCTAATCAAGAGCAGAAACTACGCTGGTGTAAACATCGATTTCGAATTGTTACAAGAAGAACAAAGGGATTTATATACTAGCTTTCTGCGTTCGTTAAGAGAAAAATTGAAGCCGGAAGGATATTATACCACCGTCGCTATACCAGCTAAAATTAATGATAAACTCCCTTATTTGAAGGCTTATGATTATGGAGGAATTGGCGCCGCTGTTGATCTTGTCTTTATTATGGCCTATGATTTTCACGAAGCAACAAGTCTGCCTGGACCTATCGCCCCCATAAAACAGGTAAGACAAACAATTGAATATGCTCTTAAACATATGAAAGCAAATAAAATTATTCTCGGAGTACAACGTTACGGTTATGATTGGAAAATGCGTGATAGCACCGTCATAGATGCACATGCTGTTCCAGTCGGTATGGCTATAGAAACAGCCATGAAACATCAAGTTCCAATTCAATATTCCAAAGAATCCCAACAACCTTTTTATCAGTACCGAGATGAAACTGGAAAGAAGCATATCGTGTGGTTTGAAGATTCAAGAGCCCGAGCTCAGAAACTTAAACTGGTAACTGACTACCATTTAAAAGGGATTGGCGAATGGCAATTAGCGTTCCAGTTTGCACAATCTTATCTCTTAGTAAGTGAATTTTTAAATACCCAAAAAGTGCTCTGATATTTGCAATTAACAAAAGTGGTTAACTTTGCGAGATATTCACTATTCAATAGTTGAATATCTCGCTTTTCATTTATACTGTACTTCACCCAGTTGACCTTCGAAGAAGAATCCACCTGTAGCGGAAATCAACCTGTTCATAGTAATCCATTCATTCTTAACTGTTAAAAAATACCCCTGAAAGAGAGCCGTTAAACGAATTTCTTAATTAATTTCTTTCCTATCCTATTTATCAGTTTTCCAAATTATTAGTTTTTATTAAAACCCTTTATGGTACAATTATATTAAACAAGAAAAATTTTCTAGAATTTAAAAGGGGGTATTATTTTTTATGTTAACATCAGAATCGATTTCAAAAATAGAACAGATGGATAACCACCTTAACTCTTTAGGAAAAAAAATTACAGCTTCGGATATTTGTAAGGCAGTGGATCTTTTTTTCGGAATTCCCTTAGAAGGAGTTCCCATTATAAATAAAAGCTTTGTAAACTTAACCCCAAAAACTGCAATGGAAATGTACATGGATCAATACGAACATGAGATGGGAAGTATGGAAATACGTAAAATGCTAAATCATATTTTCGGTATAAATTTAGAAGGAATTGATTCATTATCAAAACTTAGAATTTCCTTGTATTCCAAAGGGCAGTGGATTGTTCAAAATGAAAAAGATTTATTTGTTATCCATACTGGAACAAATGATGTGGATGTAAAAGTAGTACCTTCGGAATATTTTATAAAACAAACAGGATCATCTGTGTTACCAAAAGACTTACAAGATTCATTATCTAGCCTTGGATTCAACTACGATGATAAATTAGAAGGTTCCTATTATATAAATCCCAATAATGAATCAGTCACCAATGAATTTAAAAAACAAACAATCGGCTCTATCGTAGGAGTAATTCAAAAACTTTATTCTCATCTATAAGAAAAACCGGGAAAAGTAAGCCCGGTCGTTTTAAGAAGAGTAGGAAATAGACTCCGATGTTTTCATCGTAAAAAAAGCCATATCAGCTTCTTTATCCGTGAATACAACCTATTTTTCCTCTATTTCCACTTGTCCTATTGATAAACAAAATAAAGTACCAGTTCATTATTTCGTCAAAGCATATTGTCTTTCTTATTTGCACTGTTGATTGGAGCGGAAGGCGGCGACTCCTAGAGGATTAGCAAGCAAATCAAGACCCTGGACTGAGCCTTCAATTGTTCAAAGGCTAAGAGCGCCACATCGTGTGGCAACTCCTTTGTGACCAACGTCGTGTTGGCCCGAATCGGCTAGATGCTTGCCCCCTATTGTTGCTTGGAGTGCAGGTGCTCGACTCCTGCGGGAATAGCATGAGCCTTGAGACCCCGCAGGTAGCGAAGCGAACGAGGAGGCTCAAGCCAT
>NZ_JBHVRO010000013.1:0-77881 GCF_042885655.1 Psychrobacillus sp. NPDC058041 | reverse complement strand
CCAGTTGTTCTGCCAAGAGCATCGCTGGGTAGCTATGTGTGGACGGGATAAGTGCTGAAAGCATCTAAGCACGAAGCCCCTCAACAATCATAGTACCTATTATTCGATTTTTTGCATTAAATAAGAATTTCTACAAATTAGCACCATTATTAATATTTTGGGGGATATTAGCGGATTTTATATCAAATATATTAAACTCAACGTCAATAGATGCATTAAAAACTGCTGGTTATTTACTAAAAGCATATGGGGAAAACAACAACATTTTCGAACCTTATTATCCTCTAATTGTTGTAAATTGCATATTTGTATTAGTAATATTAATAGCTTGCATATACATTATTAAGATGAAAAGTTCTAATATTAGCAAAGGTGATCTGCGTTATATTAGTTATATTATTATATATATTTTTGTAGCATTAGGTTCAATGTATAATGTTCTTATATTTAATCGCATGTTATATGGTTTAGCATATTTAGTGTTGCCAGTTATTCCTATTATTTTGCAAAGCCTATCATTGAAAATAAAGCCTTTATTTATATTAATATGTATTGTTTTTTTTACTGGAATGATAATGTATCAAGGGCAAGAATTGTATTATGGGATTACCTACTATAAATAAAGTGCACTAAAAATACTCCAGTAACAAATAAATGTTTAAGAGTATTAAATAATGAAAGAGTTTGAGACTATATAATAGATGCAGAGTAGCGAGAAGTTTTTTGAAAAAAGAATGTTTCAACCGAAATTTATTGGTATTAGTAACGTATTACGTCAAACAATGCCCACCTAGTTTTCTAAGTGGGCATTGTTGGCAGTTATAGCGTAAACGTCAAATAGCATCACCAGCTAAGGTATTACTCTCCATGATACTAACATACATGAGATATAATCAAAGCGTGAAATTTAGTAATGTAGTAAATTTTCTATCATAAAAAGGGAGAGGAAATGAGCCAATCTTTAGACAATCTCCTCTTCGTATTTTTACCTCACCACATATTTCCGTTGGAGTTGAACAATTTCAGCGTCTTCATTCCGTTTGCCCATAATTAAATCTCTTAAAATGTGAGACCCTAGCATACTGTAAACAGTACCGTTTCCACCATACCCTAATAAATAATAGTGATTGGGCTTTGTTGGATGCTCGCCGATAAAAGGTAGATTATCGATCGATTCACCGAAAGTTGCTGCATAGGCAAAGTCGATATCAATTTCGTAGTTAGGGAATAGTTCCTTCGCTTGTTTCAAAAGATTTTCTGCACGATGTTGGATTAGTTCTAAAGAATAGGGAGCATTCGGGTTATCTTCATCTAGCCCTCCAACTATCATTCTATTATCGAAAGTGGAACGAATATACAAGTATGGACGTTTTGTTTCCCAAATAAGTGCTTGTTTATGCCAATTTTTGAATTCTTGATTGGGATTACTAACAAATACATAAGAGCGGTTAATGTCTGCGCCGATCCTATGGCCAACTGGAACTGTTTCATAGCCTGTTGTGAATATTATACTTTTCGCCAAAAAAGATTGATTGGATGTACGGATATCTAATATATTATCCGCCTCAGATACATCTTTTACCTCTACATAAGGAAATAAATGAGCTCCTTTTTTCTCGAGTTTTTTTAATAATCCTTGCACAAACTTCAATGGATTTATCTCCGCATCTCCAAATGTCACTAGTGCACCGGGTTTCGAAAATGGTAATTTCTCTTCCATTTCATTTGGTCCAAGATAATCACATGGAAAACCATGTTTTTTTAGTGTGGTGTATTCCACTTTAATTTTTTCTACATCGTTTTCATCACTTGCATAACAAATGCTAGGTCTTCGAATAAAGTCAGCATCTAACTGCAATCGATCCACTATTTTTTCTAAATCATCTACAGCTTTATAGCATAGTTTATAAAATTGAACAGCATCTTGTTCACCAATTTGATCTATTAATTCATGTAGCATAATATCATTCGAATATTGAAGGAGGCCTGTATTTGCACTAGTGCTCCCAGATCCCATCTCCCGTTTATCAAGTATTGCAACTGATAACCCAGCTTCTACTAATGCTAAAGCAGTCAAAGAACCAGATATTCCTCCTCCAACAATAACAACATTATAGACTTCGTATTTGTCAAAATTATTGCTAGGATGGTATGGCTGAGTCGTTGTTGGCCAATAAAGTGATCCATTATGTATTTTCATGTGAAAGTCCCCCAGGTTCTATTTATCCATTAATATACCCATACTTTCATAGATTCAAGCGTACTCGTGGTATACTAAATATAATCTACTAATAAAGGATGATTGACATGAACCAAGATAAACCACATGTATTAGTAATAGATGGTATGGCATTATTATTCCGTTCATTTTTTGCAACAGCAATGTCTGGAAACTTCTTTAAAAATTCAAAAGGAATTCCAACGAATGCTGTACAAGGCTTTGCCAGACATGTACTAGCTGCCCAAGATTTAATGCAACCAACCCATATAGCTGTTTGTTGGGATAAAGGGATGCGAACTTTTAGAAATGATTTGTATGACGGATATAAAGCAAACCGACCAAAGCCTGCAGAAGAATTAATTCCTCAATTCGATATGGCTCAAGATTTATCTGAACATTTAGGATGGATGAACTTCGGTATCGTTGGAATGGAGGCTGATGATACAATCGCTTCTATTACACATAAATGGCAAGATGATGCTAGATTTACGATTGTTAGTGGGGATAAGGATTTACTTCAGCTTCTTCATCCTTCAACAGAAATCGCATTTACGAAAAAAGGATTTACGATATATGATGTTTACAATGAAGCACGTTTTGTAGAGGAGTATGGAATTTCTCCATTATTATTCCCGGATGTAAAAGCATTTATGGGAGATTCCAGCGATGGATATGCTGGAGTAAAGGGGATTGGACCTAAAACTGCATTACAATTAGTTCAAACCTATGGATCTGTCGAGAAAGTAATTGAGTCCTTACATTTACTGAAAGCAGGGCAAAAGGCTAAAATAGAGACTGATTTACAAATGCTCCAATTATCTAAGGAACTAGCAACTATTCGACGCGATGTACCGATTGAAGCAGAGCTAGATCATTTGCTTGTAAAAAACATTCCATCTACTAAATTCGATTATTTATATGATAATGGGTATACCATTTTAGCTAGACAACTGCAAAATCAGCAATAAGGCAATGATGTCCAACCTAAGAGTTCTTCCTAGATGCACTAGGAAGAACTTTTTTTATGATAAGGACGGATATGAAATTGATTTATTTACTAGAAATCCAGTATGCACAACGACTAGAAGTCCACTTATCTGATGTTCTGGTATTCGCCTTCCGAGGAGAGAGCGACGAGCCCCTCCTGGGTAAACACGATGTTGGTCATAAAGCCTTCCTTCCTATTTAGCGCTTCGTTCGGGGTCTCATATGTATCGATGATCCAACAGTAGTCTCATACCGCCTCACTAAATCCTAATATGTGTAGTAAATAGTTTTCTTAAGAGATACAAAAGTAGATGAAATTAGCAGCAATTCGCCGAAGGATGACCGGAAATAGAGGAATTGGAAGTGATGCAGTCGTTAATAGTGTAGTGATGTTTGGTCAAAAATACACGAGGATAAGATGCACTTAAAGAATACTAGTGCTTTACTTTTCCTATTTATTATCAAGTGTAGAATTTTCAAAAATAATATTGTCATATAAGTCAGATTAATATAAAATTAAACCGACTAGTCGGTCTATTTAAATTTAATAGGAACTAAGGGGTGTATAATTTGATACGACTTTTGGAAAAGGAAGACTTTGAACAAGCAGTAAAGATATATGCGCTTGCATATCCGGGCATGGGTTTACAGCCAACGGAGAAAAAAGTGGCATTTGTTGAACGATTAATAAGAGAGCAAGAAGAGCAAACCGGTATTCGGTATTATGGCTACTTTAGTCATAATGATGAGCTGTTAGGTGTGTATGCGCTACATGATTTTGAAGGGAACGTAAACGGGAAGTTTCAACGCGTTTTTGGAATAGGGATGGTAGCAGTCCATCTGTTGCATAAAAAAGAAAAAATTGCATTCAAGCTTCTTTCTCATTTCCATGAACTTGCAAGGCATGAAAACGTATCATTAGTTACACTATATCCTTTTAAACCAAGTTTTTATCAGAAAATGGGTTATGGTTTTGGACCTACTAGATATGAATTTAAGATAAAGCCAAATGCACTTATTGCAAATGGAGAAAAGGCACTTGTAAAGTTTCTCTCTACAGAGGATGAGGAAGAAATCGTCCGATTATATAATGACTGTGCAGAAACCACTCATGGAATGATGAAAAGAACTTGGTCAGAGCGACAGCATATTAAAAATGGTGTGAAACAATACGTTGGAGTGGAAGAAGAAGGAAAACTAATTGGTGCTTTAGCATTTACATTACAGCCAGTGAAAGATAGTAACTTCATCCATCATCATTTGGTTGTATCTGAATGGATTTGGACAAAGCCAAGTGCTTATAAACAACTAGCATCATGGTTACAATCACAACACGATCAAGTAGATCGGATTATTTTCCGTACAAATGATAAATCGTTTATCCATGCGCTTACGAATCCATCAAATGATTCCAATCGAATAATACCAAGCGTGTATCATGAAGTTGCAACAACGGGAACAGGGTTAATGTATCGCATAACAAATGTTATTGACTTTATCCATGAAATGAATTTTCAGTCGTGTAGAAAACCAAATGAAAATACTAAATTATTGCTATTTGTGAAGGACACATTTTTAGATGAACAAAACGGTCTATATGAACTCACTTTTAATGGTGATTTTTGGAATGTAACGAAACAATCGAGCTCCAAAGATGAGGTAAATCTAATAATTGGTATTCATGATTTAAGTTCATGGTGGATGGGATGTGTTTCACTCGAAGCCCTTCATCAATATGGAGGAGTAACAATTAGTAATGTAGAACTAAACATGCTAGACGAGTGGTTTAAGCCGAAAGATTATCCTATTTGCTTGACAGCGTTTTAATAAAGGAGTGTGCGGATTGGCACCAAAAGTATCCGAAGAATATAAAGAACAGAAGAAAATTGAAATTTTACAAGCTGCGGCAATTATTTTTGGTGAAAAAGGTTATTATTCGACAACAATGGATGACTTAGTGAAAGAATCCAAAATGAGTAAAGGAGCCATTTATCATTATTATAAAAGCAAAGAAGAAGTGTATGAGCATATGCTTCAGCTACAAGCCGAGCAGACAATTCAATTGCTAGAAGAAAAATTTGCAATGCTTCCATTCACGACGGAAAAGGTTGGAATGCTCTTTGATATATATGCTTCGAATAAATGGTTAAATGAGCCAAAATTAAATAGCGTTAGAAATCAGTTAGAACATTGGATTGCAGGTAGTAGAGCTGTAAATAGAGAAAAATATGAGGATCGTAGTTTAGTATTCTACCGCTTTTTAACAAAAATTTTGCAACAAGGTCAAGAAAGTGGAGAATTTTCTAAGGAAATAGATATTTCAAATGCTGCTAAGTTATTTTGGAGCATGATTGATGGTATTCTTCTACATGGAACTGTTTTAGAGCATTCGTTTTCATATGTTGAGGTTGTGTCTATGGCAAAAGAAATGTATATAACTTTTCTAACAAGGGGTGTTAAAGAATGATTACATTTAAAACGATGGAACATTTAACTTTTAAAGAAGCACACGAACTTTTTATTCGTGGGTTTGAAGGGTATTTTATACCGATGAAGATGTCACTCGATGTTTTTGTAGCCCGTATTGGTAATGAAGGACTTTCACTTGAATTGTCGATTATTATGTTTGACGGGGAAACTCCAATTGGATTTGTGTTGCAAGGTTTGAAGGAAGTGGATGGTCAAAAAATAGCATGGAATGGTGGTACTGGTATCATTCCAGAATATAGAGGAAAGCAATATGGTACTATTCTAATGGAAAAAGCACTAGATATATTGAAAAAACAAAACGTATCTGTAGCTACTTTAGAAGCAATCTCTATAAATCAGCCAGCTATTAAATTATATGAAAAGGTTGGCTATGAAGTAATCGAAACGTTACATTTTTGGGAGTCAGAAGGGACACTCCCTTTCGATGAAAATATTGCTAATGAATTTATTATAAAAAGAATTCCGGCCTTACAAGCAGTAAATGCAGGAATCTTTCCCACATTAGTTCCATGGCAAGTGGATCCATCCATTACTCCAAAAGTTGGTGGTGAAGCTGTCATAGCAATGAAAAATAATAAGATACTTGCTGCTTGTCTTGTAAGAACAAAGCAACAATTTGGTTTAGAGGCGGAGGGTGTCACGTTATTTCAAGCGATCACTTATAGTGAAAATGAGGAATGTGACCGTGCACTTCATGCTGTACTGCAAGATGGTCTTCATTTTCAACGCTCACTTAAAAGAACGACATATAATTTAGTGGACAATGAACAAAAAACACTTTCATTTTTACAAAGTAAAGGCTTTAAAAATACAGATATTTCCCAAGTATTTATGATAAACCAAATGAATAAAATTTAACCTGAAAATACGGCCACTAGCATGGACTTATAGTGGCTGTATTGTTATTTAGAAGAAATAGTCTGATTCATTTCACTTAAGAGACGATTTAATGCTACTTTGAAACTATTATAAGTTTCAAGCTCCACATGAATATTAGCTTGTACAATTTCACGGATAAATCTAGGATTGAAGCCAACATATATTGGACGAATACCCATCAACCGAAGAGAGCTATTTAATCGAGATATAGAGATAGCTAAATCATTAAAGTCAAATGCTTCTACATCTTCTAGGCTAACTGCTGAAAAATCAAAAACAGCCGTTTCAACATCGCGATGTTCCCCAACATATTGAAGTGTTTGCGACTCAATATTTTCAAAACGTTCTTTAAACATATATCCTACAATAGGAATCATAATTGTTCTAGAAACAATAGATGGAATAATAGGAGTAGACATTGTTTTAATAATTCGTTCGTAATAGACAATCTTTTCTTTTAGTTCGAGAATTTCATTTTCTTGCGACATAGTGACACCCCAGTTTTTTTCTTATTATAACGATTAAAACATGAAAAAATCAAAGAAAAGACTGCTCCAACTAGGAACAGCCTACATATTAATTAGTTCTGTGCATCTAAAAATTCTGTCACTTGTTCAGGAGATTTAGCGTTTGCGCTATGTAAGTGAGCTTTTTTCTCGCCATTTTTATAAATGAGAAGACTTGGAATACCCATTACTTCGTATTTCTCTGCGATTTCTGGAAGTTCGTCACGGTTTACTTCGTACCAAGTGTATTGATCGTATTTTTCGACGATAGGATCGATAAACATTTCCATTCTACGGCAATCTGGACACCAACCAGCTTCGAATTTCACTAAAACTTCATTGTCTCCAGAAATAATTTCATTAAACTGTTCTGTTGTTGTAATTTTATTCATATTATAATACCCTCCTAAGATTTCCTTCATAATTAGTACAGGCGCCATTTGATCGGTTGAAAGCTTGTCACATTGGGCACCTTGTGCTTTTCTTAAATAGTTTACACTGTTTAAGAAAGACTAGAAAGAAAATTGCTCGTGAAACGTCATTTTATTATTGCGAAAATTTAAATATTGTTCTAAACTAATAGATATAGAGATTGGGTTTATTTTTTTTATTTATAAAATGAATGAGTATTCATTCAAAGTGAAGAGGGAGGTATTATCATGGCATTTCAAATTAAAAAGGCTGCCGTTTTAGGTTCAGGGGTAATGGGTTCAGGAATTGCAGCTCATTTAGCAAATATCGGAATACCAACATTATTATTAGATATTATTCCAAATGAAGCTAGTAAAGAGGAAGAAGCAAAAGGATTAACTTTGGAGCATCCGGCAGTTCGAAATCGTTTCGCTCAAACGGCATTACAAAAATTATTAAAACAAAAACCAGCACCACTAACATCTACTAAAAATGTGCAATTAATAACAGCGGGGAATTTAGAAGATGATTTGGAAAAGTTAATCGATGTTGACTGGATAATTGAAGTGGTAGTCGAGAATTTAGAAGTGAAAAAGAAATTATATGAGAAGGTAGATGCTGTTCGAAAAGCTGGAACAATTGTTAGTTCCAATACATCTGGGATAAGCGTTAATGCAATGATAGAAGGTCGTTCTGAAGACTTTTGCAAACATTTCTTAGGAACTCATTTTTTTAATCCACCACGGTATTTAAAGCTTTTAGAGGTAATCCCTGCAAAAACAACTGATCCGGAAGTTGTAGCATTCATGAAGCAATTTGGAGAAGACGTTTTAGGTAAAGGAGTCGTTATTGCAAAAGACACTCCTAACTTTATTGCCAACCGTATTGGTACTTACGGTTTACTTGTCTCTTTGAGAGAAATGCAAACCCGTGGATATTCCGTAGGGGAAGTGGATTCTGTAACAGGTCCACTAATCGGGCGTCCGAAATCTGCGACATTCCGTACATTAGATGTGGTTGGACTTGATACATTTGCTCATGTAGCAAAAAATGTTCATGACCTAACAAATGGAGAAGAGCAAAAAGTATTTGAAGTGCCTGATTTCTTGCATACAATGCTAGAAAATAAATGGCTTGGTGCAAAAACAGGGCAAGGGTTCTTCTTGAAAAAAGATAAAGAAATTTTAGAACTAAATATAGATACACTTGAATATGAACCTGTAAAGAAATTAAAAACTCCATCTATAGAAATTGCTAAACAACAAAAAGGTCTTGCTGCCAAAGTGAAAACATTAACTTATGCAAAAGACCGAACTGGTGAACTTTTGTGGAGTATCTTAAGTCCAACACTTCTATATTCGGCTGAACTTCACGGAGAAATAGCTGATGATATCGTAGCTATTGACCAAGCTATGAAATGGGGATTTGGATGGGAACAAGGTCCTTTTGAAATCTGGGATTCAATTGGAGTAAAAGAATCCGTTGAAAAAATGAAATCGGAAGGGTTAGAAATTCCAGTCTTTGTTCAATCGTTATTGGATAAGGGATTCGATTCTTTCTATAAAGAAGAATCTGGAGATCTTTATTACTTCGATGGAAAAGAGTACAAAACCGTTCCTGTGAATGAAAAAGTAATTGACCTGAAAAGATATAAGAAAAAACATGGTGTTATTAAATCCAATTCTGGTGCAAGTTTAATAGACTTAGGTGATGGAATTGCATTACTTGAATTTCACTCTAAATCTAATTCAATTGGTATAGATATTGTACAAATGATCAACTTTGCTATAGATGAAGTGGAGAAAAATTACAAAGGTCTTGTCATTGGGAACCAAGGGAAAAACTTTAGTGTTGGGGCAAACCTTGGAATGATCCTAATGGAAGCACAAGATGACAATATTTTTGAATTAGATTTTGTTGTTCGTAGCTTTCAAAACGCGATGATGAAAATAAAATATTCCTCTAAACCGGTTGTTGCTGCTCCGTTCGGTATGACTTTAGGTGGGGGAGCAGAAGCCTGCTTGCCAGCAGCGCATATACAAGCGACGACTGAAACTTATATGGGGCTAGTAGAAGTGGGGGTTGGTCTAATCCCAGGAGGCGGCGGAAACAAAGAACTATATATGAAACATTTAAAAGGTCTTCCAAACGGTGTTCAAATAGACTATCAAAATGTTGCCAACAAAGTATTTGAAACAATTGCAATGGCAAAAGTATCGACTTCTGGGGAAGAAGCTTCCGAAAATAATTTCTTGAACTTTGCTGATGGTATTAGTGTGAATCCAGATCATCAAATATATGATGCAAAACAAGCGGCACTTGCTCTTGTAGATGCTGGCTATAAAGCGCCGATTCGCGAAAAAGTTCCTGTAACAGGATCACCTGGTTATGCAACGTTACTTTTAGGAGCAGAGGGGATGTTCCTATCTGGCTTTATTAGTGAGCATGATTTGAAAATAGCTAAAAAGCTTGCATATGTTATTGCGGGTGGGGAAGTTCCATACGGTACTTTGGTGGATGAGCAATATTTGCTTAATTTGGAACGAGAAGCTTTCTTGAGTCTAGTTGCTGATCCAAAATCACAAGCAAGAATGCAGCACATGCTAGTGAAAGGAAAGCCATTACGCAACTAATTTTGTGTTCAGGTTAAAGGAGGAAAACTCATGCGTGAAGCAGTTATTGTAGCAGGTGCAAGAACGCCAATAGGAAAAGCGAAAAAAGGATCTTTAGCAACAGTTCGTCCAGATGATTTTGGAGCATTAGTTGTTAAAGAAACGTTGAATAGAGCGGGCGGCTATGATGGCCCAATTGACGACTTAATTTTAGGATGTGCAATGCCGGAAGCAGAGCAGGGGATGAACGTTGCTCGAAACATTGGAGCGTTAGCGGGTCTACCGGATTCAACACCAGCAATAACAATAAATCGGTTCTGTTCTTCAGGATTACAATCTATTGCATATGCAGCAGAGCGAATCATGCTCGGGTCTTCGGAAGCAATTATTGCTGGTGGAGTAGAGTCGATGAGTATGGTGCCGATGATGGGAAATACGATTCGTCCAAATGCTCATTTAGCAGAAACAGCTCCTCAATACTATATGGGAATGGGGCATACAGCAGAGCAAGTAGCGAACAAATACGGAGTAAGTCGTGCAGATCAAGATGCTTTTGCAGTTCGTTCTCATGAACTTGCGGCAGCAGCTATCGAAGCAGGTAAGTTCAATGATGATATCGTTCCTGTCGAAGTAGTGAAGCATGTTGTAGATGAAAACAATAAAGCACAAGTGCAAAAGTTTTTATTCAAAATGGATGAAGGGGTTCGCGTAGGAACTTCGGTCGAAACTCTTGCAAAATTACGTCCAGTGTTTAATGTTCGAGGATCTGTAACTGCAGGAAATGCTTCCCAAACGTCAGACGGTGCAGGTGCTGTACTAGTGATGGACCGTGAATTAGCTGAAGCACAGGGGTTGAAGCCACTTGCAAAATTCCGTTCGTTCGCGGTTGGAGGGGTAGCTCCAGATGTAATGGGAATCGGCCCAATTGTAGCTGTTCCAAAAGCATTGAAACTAGCGGGTCTATCTATTGAAGATATTGATATTTGGGAGATCAATGAAGCATTTGCTTCGCAAGCGATTCAAGTAGTTCGTCATTTAGAAATTGATATCGATAAAGTAAATGTAAATGGTGGAGCAATTGCCTTAGGCCATCCACTTGGCGCAACTGGAACAATATTATCGTTAAAATTAATTAGTGAATTAAAACGTCAAGGTAAGCAGTTTGGTGTCGTTACTATGTGTATCGGCGGGGGAATGGGAGCAGCCGGCGTGTTTGAGCTTTTATAAAATAATCAATCTTTTAAACAGGAGGAAATGATCATGACTGTAGTTAAGGATGTAATTAAAGGCGGGAGCTTTTTAGTAGAGGACATAGATGCAAGTCGAGTATTTACACCTGAGGATTTCTCGGATGAACAAAAAATGATTGCAAAAACAGCGGATGACTATGTAAAAAGTCGAGTATTACCTGTTGTGGAAAATTTAGAACATCACGAGTTTGAGCATTCTGTACGTTTATTAAAAGAGGCAGGAGATCTTGGTTTACTTGCTGCTGACATTCCGGAAGAATACGGCGGACTTGGACTAGACAAAGTTTCTTCTGCACTTATTGCGGAAAAATTATCTGTAGCTGGTGGATTTTCCATCACACACGGAGCTCATGTAGGAATCGGTACTTTGCCAATCGTTTTATTCGGAAATGAAGAGCAAAAACAACAATACTTACCGAATTCAGCATCCGGCGATAAAATTTTTGCTTATGCGTTAACAGAGCCAGGCTCAGGTTCGGATGCATTAGGTGCAAAAACGACTGCAAAATTGAATGCAGAAGGTACTCATTACATTTTAAATGGCGAAAAGCAATGGATTACCAATGCGGGCTTTGCGGATGTATTTGTAGTTTATGCAAAAATAGATGGAGATAAATTCTCCGCTTTCATCGTAGAACGCGAATTTCCTGGCGTTTCTGTCGGTGCAGAAGAGAAGAAAATGGGTATTAAATCTTCGTCCACTCGCACACTGATTTTACAAGACGCGGAAGTACCTGTGGAAAACTTGCTAGGGGAAATAGGACGCGGTCATGTGATTGCCTTCAATATTTTGAACATCGGCCGCTACAAATTAGGAGTAGGTACTGTTGGAGGTTCTAAACGTGCTTTGGAGCTTGCGATATCTTACTCAAATCAGCGTCAACAATTTAAAACACCTATTTCTTCATTTAATTTAACAAAACAAAAATTAGCGACGATGGCTTCTAAATTGTATGCGACAGAAAGCCTGATCTATCGTACGGTTGGATATTTTGAGGATCGTATGAGTCGTTTAAGTGAAGCAGAACAAAAGGATGGTAAAGCAATTGCAGCTTCTATAGCGGAATACGCAATTGAATGTTCTATTAATAAAGTAGTAGGTTCAGAGGTATTAGATTATATCGCAGACGAAGCTGTTCAGCTACATGGCGGATATGGCTTTATGCAAGAATACGAAGTTGAGCGCATTTATCGTGATTCTCGTATTAACCGTATTTTCGAAGGAACCAACGAAATTAACCGTTTAATCGTACCTGGAACATTCTTGAAGAAAGCAATGAAAGGTGAGCTACCACTTCTTCAAAAAGCACAAAGCTTACAAGAAGAGTTATTAATGATGATGCCAGAAGAAGTAAGTGACGAACCACTTGCACAAGAAAAAGTTTTAGTAGCAAATGCGAAGAAAATTGGTCTACTTGCTGCTGGTCTAGCCGCACAACGTTTCGGTACTAAGCTAGAAACAGAACAAGAAGTTCTAGTGAATATTGCTAATATCGCAAATAATTTATTTGCAATGGAATCTGCAGTATTACGCACCGAAAAAGCAATTGGCCGTGATGGAGTAGATAAGGCACAGCAAAAACTACTTTATACTCAAATTTTCTGCCAAGAAGCATTTGAAGAAATCGAAAAAGCAGCGAAAGAAACACTGATTGCATCTGTAGAGGGTGATACCTTACGCATGATGCTATCTGCTTTACGTAAATTAACTCGTAACACACCATATAATGTAATTCTGAAAAAACGAGAAGCATCAGTTAAATTAATTGATGCAGAAAAATATATCGTTTAATAAAGTTTAGAAAGCCGATTCTTATTGCGAATCGGCTTTTTTCTATGAGTTATGGTTGTTTTCAAATAAAGTGGCAGTGATGAGTGGGAAACTCTGTGTTCCTTCGAAAGCTCGCTGCTTGTCAGCAAGTGGTAAACCCGTGTGCTCCTGCGCGAAGCTCGTCGCATAATCCCCTTACTTGTCAGTCCGCAAGGGGATTATGATATGATAAAAAGAAAAAAGGTGATATATATATGACGATTCAGTTTTTTGGTTATCCTAAATGTAGTACATGCAATAAAGCAAGCAAATGGTTGAGAGATAATGGCTTGGAATTTGAAAATAACCATATTGTAGAAACTCCTCCATCCAAAAAAATGATTAAAGAGATTCTAGCTACAACTAATATAGATTTAAAGAAATTGTTTAACACGAGCGGGACAAAATATCGTGAATTACAATTGAAGGACAAGCTACCAAATATGACAGAAGAAGCACAAATTGAAACTCTTATTTCTGATGGGATGCTTATAAAAAGACCCCTTGTATTTGACGGAGAACATTTAACCCTTGGATTCAAGGAAGAAGAGTTTGAACATATTTGGAAAAGCGTATAAAGTAGCTTGTTTTTAATACAGAAATATGTGAATATTAAAAGGGAATGTATAACTAATTGAGAGGGGTAAATCATGAGCACACCTAAAGAATTAAAATACTCAGAAGAGCACGAATGGGTTAAAACAGAAGCCGGTAAAGTACGCATTGGTATTACACATTTTGCACAATCAGAATTAGGGGATATCGTATTTGTAGAGCTTCCACAAGTTGGGGACGATATTAAATCCGGAGATCCATTTGGTAGTGTAGAATCAGTAAAAACTGTATCGGAACTTTACGCACCTATCAGCGGAAAAGTAGTAGAAGTTAACTCAGAATTAGAAGATAGCCCTGAATTCGTAAACGAATCTCCTTATGAAAATGCATGGATGATCGTTGTAGAACCTTCTGATTTATCAGAAATGGATGAACTATTATCTGCAGAACAATATGACGAATTAATTCAAGAATAATACAGTAATCTCCGTTCGATTCGGTATTACTAGATATAATTAATAATAGACATTCAATTACTAGTTAATTGGATGTCTATTTTTTATATTTTACTCATAGACTCAGCGATTAAGTGCTGATAGACTTGCGTTATGAGCTGCTAGCCAAGGCTAAGGTGCTTAAGTGATTAGCAGGTGCTGATAGACTTGTGTTATGCGCTGCTAGCCAAGGTTAAGGTGCTGAAGTGATTAATAGGTGCTGATAGACTTGAGTTATGCGCTGCTAGCCAAGGTTAAGGTGCTGAAGTGATTAGTAGGTGCTGATAGACTTGCGTTATGCGCTGATAGCCAAGGCTAAGGTGCTTATAGCAGTGTTTTAGGTGGTGAAGGAATTTGTAGGTTCAGTCAGACTATATAATCCGGAGCTTTTTCATATACTAATGGATAGGACGAATGAGGAGTGGAGCTAATGGAGTTCAGTGAAAAAGTAATTCTTGTTGAAGGAAGATCGGATAAATTGAGACTTTTAACTATTCTTGAGGAAGCCACTGAAATCATTTGTACAAATGGTACGATTTCTAATGTGAAATTAGAAGAACTGTTAAGTCCTTTTGAAGACATACCGATTTATGCTTTTCTAGATGCGGATAAATCAGGTGAACAAATTCGCGCTGTAGTCAGGAAAGAATATCCAGAAGCAATTCACTTATTTATTAGTCCGATGTATGGTGAAGTAGAAAAAACTCCACTCAAAGTTTTGGCTTCTATTTTACATCGTGCTAATATTAAAGTGAAAAAAGAATTTTTACTATAGGATGATGGATGTGAATGAATGGTCGAGAGAAGAATGGGAGAAGGCTAAAAATAGCCCCGATGTTTCTCTATTATATATATACACGCCAATGTGTGGCACTTGCCAAGTAGCTTCTAAGATGATGCTCGTAATAAAAGAATTGGTGCATTACTCAATTGGACAAGCGAATATAAATTATTTAGGGAATCTTGCAATGGAATACGAAATTGAGAGTGTTCCTTGTTTGTTAATTGCTAAAAATGGTAAAGTCCTAAAAAAAATATACGCATTTCAGTCAGTACCTTATTTATTTGATATAATAAAAAGTGTTGACGATAACTGAATGTCGTGCTAAAATTCGATTTACTAACAACAATTAAATAGTGTCGCTCTTATTAAGAGAGGTGGAGGGAAGTGCCCTATGAAGCCCGGCAACCGTCATGAAAATGAAATGGTGCCAAGTCACGCAAAGCAATTGCTTTGGGAAATGAGAGAATGGATGATTGTTATTTTTGATGATAACATACAGCCCTTCTGCTCTTTTGCAGAAGGGCTTTTTATTATAGAAAAGGAGGATTTGCATGATTAGTTTGAAAAATGTTTCGAAAAAGTTTAGCACGAAACAAGGTACAATTGTCGCCGTGGATGATGTAAATCTTGATATAAAAAAAGGTGAAATATTCGGGATTATTGGGTACAGTGGTGCTGGTAAAAGTACCATGATCCGATTATTGAATGGATTAGAAAAGCCTACTTCGGGACAAATAATCGTAAACAATAAAGAAATTACTTCCATAAATGAAGTTAAGCTACGTCAAGTAAGACAAAAGGTTAGTATGATTTTCCAACATTTTAACCTTCTATGGTCAAGAACAGTTGCAGAAAATATTGCTTTTCCTCTTGAAATAGCAGGGGTACCTAAAGAACAACGATCTGCTCGAGTGAAGGAACTTATAGAACTTGTTGGTTTGGATGGAAGAGGAGATTATTATCCATCCCAATTATCAGGTGGTCAGAAGCAACGAGTTGGGATTGCTAGAGCATTAGCAAACGGTCCAGAAGTTTTGCTTTGTGATGAAGCAACTTCTGCACTCGATCCGGAAACAACGGATTCCATTTTAGATTTGTTAGTAAGTATTAATGAAAAATTGGGGTTAACCATCGTATTAATTACCCATGAGATGCAAGTCATTCAAAAAATCTGTAATCGAGTAGCAGTTATGGAAAGTGGTGTTGTGGTAGAAGAGGGAGATGTATTAGAGGTTTTCCAAAATCCACAGCAGGCCATCACAAAGCGATTTGTTTCACAAGTCTCCGAGAATAACCAAGCGAAACAGACGATACAAAACTTGGGAGAGTTATATCCAAATGGGAAGTTGATAAAACTTGTTTTTGTTGGAGATCAAACAGAGCAACCAATTCTCTCTAGATTAATAAAGCAATTTGATTTAGAAGTAAACATAGTGCAAGGAAATATATCGCATACGAAGAGTGGGGCATATGGAACACTAATTCTTCAATTAGACGGAGACGCTAGAGCAATTGATGAAGGAATTCGATTCATACACGAACAAAAAGTAAATACAGAGGTGATCAACAATGATTAATACGTTTTTTCCAAATGTTGATTGGCCTAAAATGTGGGATGCTGCACTAGAAACACTTTATATGACAGCAATATCAACTTTATTAACATTTGTTATTGGGTTGGCGCTTGGACTTCTATTATTTTTAACTAGTCCACATCAAGCATGGGCCAATAAATTCGCTAACTGGCTTACAGGAGCAGTTGTGAATATATTTCGCTCTATTCCATTTATTATTTTAATTATTTTATTGATTCCATTAACAATATTTCTGGTCGGTACAATGCGTGGCCCAAATGCTGCATTCCCAGCGCTTGTTATAGGAGCAGCACCGTTTTATGCACGAATGGTATTAATCGGACTTCGAGAGATTGACAAAGGAGTTTTAGAAGCGGCAAAATCGATGGGTGCTACAACTTCTACTATAATATGGAAGGTGTTATTGCCTGAATCGTTGCCGTCATTAGTTTCTGGTATTACCGTAACTTGTATTTCGTTAGTTGGGTATACAGCGATGGCGGGTATTATTGGTGCTGGTGGACTTGGTACTCTAGCTTTTTTAGACGGATTTCAACGCTCTAGAGGGGATGTTACTCTAGTTGCAACCATTCTTATTTTGATTGTGGTATTTATAATTCAATGGATTGGCGATTTAATTACATCTAAAATCGATAAAAGATAATTGGTGTTTACGAGTTTACTCGATTATATATTTATTAAACAGATAAAAAGGAGAGAAATGTAATGAAGAAATTATTAGTAGGAGCATTATTAGCAGTAAGTTTATTAGCTTTAGCTGCTTGTGGTGCTAAAGATAGCAGCAATGGTGCTAAAGAAAATACCAAACTAGTAGTAGGAGCTTCTAACGTTCCACATGCAGAAATTCTAGAGAAAGTTAAACCAATATTAGCTAAAGAAGGCATTGACCTAAAAATTGAAACATACCAAGACTATATTTTACCAAACAAAGATTTGGAGTCTAAAGCTTTAGATGCTAATTATTTCCAACACATTCCTTACCTAGAATCACAAATTAAAGACAATGGCTATGATTTCGTAAACGCAGGTGGAATTCATATTGAACCAATCGGTGTTTATTCTAAAAAATATAAATCATTAGAAGAGCTACCAGAAGGCGCTACTATTATTATGAGTAACTCTGTTGCCGACCACGGTCGTATTTTATCTCTATTAGAAGCAAAAGGTTTGATTAAACTTAAAGATGGTATTGATAAAACAAAAGCGGAAGTAAAAGATGTTGTTGAAAATCCAAAAAATTTAAAGTTTGATGCTAATTATGAAGCTGCTCTACTAGTACAACTGTATGAAAATAGTGAAGGTGACGCAGTACTTATCAACTCTAACTATGCAATTGACGCAGGCTTAAATCCAATCAAAGATTCTATCGCTTTAGAAGATAAAGAATCTCCATATGTTAATATTATCGCTGTTCGTAAAGGCGATGAAAATAAACCAGAAATTAAAAAACTTGTAGAAGCTTTAAAATCGAAAGAGATTCAAGATTTCATTCTTGAAAAATGGAATGGATCAGTTGTTCCAGTGAAATAATAAAGTAGAAGCAGGCATGTAAAATCATGTCTGCTTTTTTTATTTTGGAGAACGAGTAGATTTGATTTATTATTCATGCTATTCTGATTTCGAGGTGATGAAAAATTGATTGCTAAAACTTATGTAAATTCTATGCATGTGGAAGCAATGGAAAAACTATTAAAAAGAATACCACAGGAGCATCGACAGTATTTAAAAGTTTTGAATGAAATTGGTGCAACAAAAGGAGGGAATTTTGGGGAAGAAGTTGTATATAAAGACCTAGAAAAAATGCAGTTGCCGTTTAAATATTATGTATTTCACAAATTGTTACTGCATGCTGAAAATACTTTCGAACTGGATTTCTTACTAATCACTCCCTTTGGTGCAGTAATTTTGGAAGTCAAAAATATTATCGGCGAGTTAGAGTTCCAAGAGAATCCATCCCAGCTCATCCAACGAAAAGAAACAGGGGAGATAAAAAAATACCCTTGCCCCGCTCTCCAACTAAACGAATACAAATACCAACTTTCACAATTTTTCATGGATCATAATATTTTAGTTCCAATCTATGGTGCTGTTGTATTCGCATCCCGTAATAGTTTTGTGAAAGCTTCTACTGACAAAGCAATAATACTTAATAGGAACGATGTCAGGCCATACCTTCGACAATTTCAAAAGCATAAACCCACACTTACTATAGAAGAAATTGAAAAAAGGAAAGATATTCTTCTAATGAAAAATACCCCATTTGCTAAATTCCCACTAACCAAACATTATTCCATACAACCAGAAGAACTTAAAAAAGGTGCTGAATGTAGTAAATGCGGTTTTATAGGTATGCACAAACGCAAACGTACATGGCATTGCCCAGCATGTAAAACTAATGATCCCCATGCATTTAAAAATGCACTAACTACCTATTTTTTATTGTATAAAGATTCTATCACCAATAAAGAATGTAGAGAGTTTCTACTATTAAACAATAGACATGAGGCTAATAAGATTCTTTCCAAATCTAATTTAATTAAACAAGGCAATAACAAAAGCACGATATATAAAATGAAGAAGCCTTTCATTAACTAGATGAAAGGCTTTTGATATGAAAAAAAGCATTATGAATGCTTATCAAAGAAATAGCATTGTCATAAGCAGCAAGAGAATGCAAAAGCACCTAAGCGGTGATTATAAGCGCCTACCTGGAGTCCATGAGCATCTACTGGAAGTCAATGAGCGCCTACCTGGAGTCCGTGAGCACCTAAAGCGAGTCTATAAGCACCTAACGAAAGCAGAAGCGTCTAAGTGTTCGCTATAAGCGCCTACCTGGAGTCCATGAGCGCCTAAAGTGAGTCTATAAGCACCTACCGAAAGCAGAAGCGCCTAAGTGTTCGCTATAAGCACCTACCGTGAGCGCCTAAAGCGAGTCTATAAGCGCCTAACGAAAACAGAAGCGCCTGAGTGTTCGCTATAAGCACCTACCGGGAGTCCGTGAGCGCCTAAAGCGAGTCTATAAGCGCCTAACGAAAACAGAAGCGCCTAAGTGTTCGCTATAAGCGCCTACCTGGAGTCAGTGGGCGCCTAAAGCGAGTCTATAAGCACCTAACGAAAGCATAAGCGCCTA
The DNA here is from genome assembly GCF_042885655.1 of Psychrobacillus sp. NPDC058041. Taxonomy (NCBI): domain Bacteria; kingdom Bacillati; phylum Bacillota; class Bacilli; order Caryophanales; family Bacillaceae; genus Psychrobacillus; species Psychrobacillus sp. NPDC058041. The sequence continues at coordinate 58,157 of NZ_JBHVRO010000013.1, read as the reverse complement.
AGCGTTCGCTATAAGCGCCTACCGGGAGTCCGTGAGCGCCTAAAGCGAGTCTATAAGCACCTAACGAAAGCATGAGCTCCTAAGTGTTCGCTATAAGTGCCTACCTGGAGTCCGTGAGCGCCTAAAGTGAGGCTATAAGCACCTACCGGGAGTCCGTGAGCGCCTAAAGCGAGTCTATAAGCGCCTAACGAAAACAGAAGCGCCTGAGTGTTCGCTATAAGCACCTACCTGGAGTCCATGAGCACCTAAAGCGAGTCTATAAGCACCTACCCGGAGTCCATGAGCGCCTACCAAAATGCCCCTAGATAATTTCTTTCCTTAAAAATATGTTTTGTAATCCATGTTAACGGGTATACAAGTAATGAAAGTGTTTTAAAAATCGAAAGGAATGATTCATTATCAGTTTGGAAGAGTTGCCGTACACAGAGCAAATGGACCACGCGTTTAGAGGAGTTCACGGTTTCGGCTACAAAGAATTACGAAACAGTCAAGACTTGCGGATGAAAGTTGAACTACGTAGACAGCGAGATCATGAGAAGAGTGTCCAACTAGTCGCGAAAATTGATGCTCAAACTTTTCGAGGTTAATTGAATAGAAAAAGAGAATCCGTGGAGAATACTATCTTCATGGATTTTTTATGTATTTGAATGAAATCCATTCTCATTTATGGTGTTCTTATTGAAAATATAAGGGGAATATTATTATGTTGGAGTTTAATTGAAAAGTTAATAGAAAGTATGAAATATAATCGTTTTGTATTCTAAATGAGAAAGTATTTCAAAAGATTTGCAAGGCAGTAGACTTTGGGTTAAGATTAGAATGATAATAAATTAGAATGGAATACCATTCATAGTTACCTAATGGAGGTTATTAAATGTCAACTTTAGTGATTAAGGATTTACACGTTGCTATCGACGGTAAAGAGATTTTAAAGGGTCTTAATTTAACAATTAATACAAATGAAATTCACGCGGTAATGGGTCCAAATGGTACTGGTAAATCAACTTTAGCATCTGCTATTATGGGACATCCTAAATATGAGGTTACTTCTGGTTCAATTGAATTAGACGGTGAAGATGTATTAGCAATGGAAGTAGATGAACGCGCTCAAGCTGGTCTATTTTTAGCTATGCAATATCCAAGTGAGATTACAGGTGTGACAAATGCAGACTTCTTACGTTCAGCTATTAATTCACGTCGTGAAGAAGGCGATGAGATTTCTTTAATGAAATTTATTCGTGAACTTGACAGCAAAATGGAATTTTTAGAAATGGACTTAGATATGGCTCAACGTTATTTAAATGAAGGGTTCTCTGGTGGAGAAAAGAAACGTAATGAAATTCTTCAATTAATGATGTTAAAACCAAAATTCGCTATTTTAGATGAAATCGACTCTGGACTTGATATCGATGCATTAAAAGTTGTTTCAAAAGGAATCAATGAAATGCGTGGAGAAGGATTCGGCAGCTTAGTAATCACTCACTACCAACGCCTTCTTAACTACATAACTCCGGATCATGTACATGTAATGATGCAAGGACGCGTTGTTAAATCTGGCGGTCCTGAGCTAGCTCAGAAATTAGAAGCTCAAGGGTATGATTGGATTAAAGAAGAGTTAGGAATTGAAGACGAGACAGTTGGACAAGAAGCATAAGAAAGGGGACGAATCAGCATGACGGTTGAAACAAAATTGGCATTAACCGAGCAGAATATCCGCTCCTTTTCAGAAAGTAAACAAGAACCAAGTTGGATGACGGAACTTCGTCTAAAAGCACTAGGTGAGCTTGAAACACTTCCAATGCCAAAACCAGATAAAACAAAAATAATTAATTGGAATTTCACTGAATTTCCTACACATACTGTAGAAAGCAATGTTTTTTCATCTTTAGACGAATTACCTGAAGAAATGAAAACACTTGTAAATGCAGAAGAACAAAAAAATATATACATTCAACACAATAATACACCTGCTTTTGTTTCCTTATCAGATGATTTAAAAGCGAAAGGTGTTATTTTAACCGATATTTATTCAGCTATGCGTGATCATAGTGAGCTTGTTCAAAAATATTTTATGACTGATGGCGTAAAAGTAAATGAACACAAACTTACAGCACTTCACGCAGCACTTTTAAATGGTGGAGTATTTGTATACGTACCAAAAAATGTTGTGGTAGAAGAGCCGATTCAAGTTATTTATTTGCACGATGACGAAAATGCATCTCTTTTCAATCATACTTTATTAGTTGCAGACGATAACAGTGTTGTAACATATGTGGAGAACTATTTATCAACAGTAAAACATGCAAACGGTTTAGCAAATATTGTTTCTGAAGTAATTGCTAAGGATAATGCAAAAGTAACTTTTGGTACAGTAGACGTTCTTGCAGAAGGCTTTACTACGTATGTAAATCGTCGTGGAGTTACAAGCCGTGATGCTGTTCTTGAATGGGCGCTAGGTATGATGAATGATAGCGATACAATTTCTGAAAATGTAACCCATTTAGTCGGGGACAATTCAGAAGGTCATGTAAAAATGGTTGTTGTAGGGCGAGGAAAGCAAAAACAAAACTTTACAACAAAAGTTATCCATTGGGGTAAACATACAAATGGTCAAATCTTGAAGCACGGTGTAATGAAAGATGAAGCATCTTCTATTTTCAACGGTATCGGGAAAATTGAATTCGGAGCAACGAAATCGAATGCAGAGCAAGAATCCCGCGTTCTAATGTTAAGTGAAAAAGCTCGTGGAGATGCAAATCCAATTCTATTAATCGATGAAGATGATGTAACAGCAGGTCACGCAGCTTCTGTTGGCCGAGTAGACCCACTTCAGTTGTACTATTTAATGAGCCGTGGTATTTCGAAACACGAAGCAGAGCGTCTAGTTATTCACGGATTCCTTGCTCCAGTAGTAACCGAATTACCAATCGACGGTGTGAAGAAACAGCTGACGGAGGTTATTGAAAGGAAAGTCCGCTAATGCTCAGTAAAGAAATTCGAAGCTATTTTCCGATATTAGATCAGGAAATTAATGGACACCCCCTTGTTTACTTAGACAGCGGGGCCACTTCTCAAAAGCCAGTTCAAGTAATTGAAGCAATCAAAAAGTATTATGAATTTGATAACTCAAATGTACATCGCGGTGTACATACACTTGGTAATCGTGCAACGGAAGATTATGAGGGTGCACGTGAAAAGGTTCGAAAATTTATTAATGCTAAGTCAACAAAAGAAATAATATTTACACGTGGGACAACTACATCCATCAATACAGTCGCGAAGAGCTATGGCTTAGCAAATGTAAAAGAAGGCGATGAAATTGTTATTACGCCTATGGAACACCATTCCAATATTATTCCTTGGCAGCAACTTGCTAAGGAAACAGGCGCTACGCTTAAATATATTGATTTAGAAGAAGATGGAACATTATCTTTAGAAAAAGTGCGTGCAACGATAACAGATAAGACAAAAATTGTTTCCGTTGTTTACGTGTCAAATGTATTAGGCACGATGAACCCAATCAAAGAAATTACGCAAATTGCGCATGAGCATGGAGCTATAATGGTAGTGGACGGAGCACAAGCTGCACCACATTTAAAACTAGATGTTCAAAACTTAGATTGTGATTTTCTTGCTTTTTCAGGACATAAAATGTGCGGTCCTACTGGTATTGGTGTACTTTACGGAAAACAAGAGTTGCTCGAAGAAATGGAACCGATTGAATTTGGTGGGGAAATGATTGATTTTGTAGGTTTGTATGAATCTACATGGAAAGAACTACCGTGGAAATTCGAAGGTGGAACACCTATAATTGCAGGTGCCATTGGTCTCGGTGCAGCGATTGATTTTCTAGAAGAAATTGGTCTAGAGGAAATTGAAAAACATGAACATGAGTTAGCTGCATTGGCCATGGAAAAAATGTCTACAATTGAAGGCTTAACAATTTATGGACCAAAAGATCCATCAAAACGAGCGGGAATTGTAACATTTAATTTAGATAATGTGCATCCACATGATGTTGCAACTGTACTTGATATGAATGGAATTGCTGTTCGGGCAGGTCATCATTGTGCACAACCATTGATGAAGTGGTTACAATGTACGGCAACTGCAAGAGCAAGTTTTTATATTTATAATACAGAAGAAGATATTGACCAACTAGTTGCTGGATTGCGCACTGCAAAGGAGTATTTTAGCGATGTCTTCTAATTTAGATCAACTATACCGACAAGTAATTATGGATCACTATAAAAATCCTCGTAACAAAGGTAGCATTGAGGATGGTGCTTTAACAATTGATATGAACAACCCAACTTGCGGAGATCGCATCCATTTAACACTTCAAGTGGAAGATGGCATAATCCAAAATGCAAAGTTCGATGGGGAAGGTTGTTCCATTTCGATGGCATCCGCATCTATGATGACCCAAGCAGTAAAAGGGAAGAAAGTAGAAGAGGCATTGCAACTATCTACGATTTTCTCCGATATGATGCTTGGAAAAGAATATGATGACTCTATAGACCTTGACGATATCGAGGCATTACACGGTGTTTCTAAGTTTCCAGCACGTATTAAATGTGCTACTCTTGCTTGGAAAGCAATGGAAAAGGGCGTTTCTGAAGAACAGAAATAAAATGAGAACGGAGGAAATACAATGGCAAAAAAAATGCCTGAAATTGGTGATTATAAATATGGTTTTCACGATAAAGATGTATCCATTTTCCGTTCAAAACGTGGATTAACAAAAGAAATCGTTGAAGAAATTTCACGTATGAAAGACGAACCACAATGGATGTTAGATTATCGTTTAAAAGCATTAGAAATATTCTACTCAAAACCTATGCCACAATGGGGTGGAGAATTAGGTGCACTTAACTTTGATGAAATTACGTACTATGTAAAACCATCAGAGGGAACAGAAAAATCATGGGATGAAGTACCAGAAGAAATCAAAGCAACATTTGATAAGCTTGGTATTCCTGAAGCAGAACAAAAATACCTTGCAGGTGTTTCTGCTCAATATGAGTCGGAAGTTGTTTATCATAACATGAAACAAGAACTTCAAGATTTAGGTATCGTATTTAAAGATACAGATTCTGCTCTACGTGAAAATGAAGACATTTTCAAACAACACTGGGGAACTGTAATTCCTTCATCAGATAATAAGTTCTCTGCACTAAACTCAGCAGTTTGGTCAGGTGGATCATTCATCTATGTACCACCAGGTGTGAAAGTGGATACACCACTTCAAGCTTACTTCCGTATTAACTCTGAAAATATGGGGCAGTTTGAACGTACACTAATCATTGTGGATGAAGGCGCTTCTGTACATTATGTTGAAGGTTGTACAGCTCCTGTATATACAACAAACTCACTTCATAGTGCCGTTGTAGAAATTATCATTAAAAAAGATGCATATTGCCGTTATACAACTATCCAAAACTGGGCTAACAACGTTTATAACTTAGTTACTAAACGTGCAGTTTGTGATGCTAACGCAACAATGGAATGGATTGACGGAAATATCGGATCTAAATTAACGATGAAATATCCAGCTGTTATCCTTAAAGGTGAAGGCGCACGTGGTATGACACTTTCTATCGCAATTGCTGGTAAAGGACAACATCAAGATGCTGGTGCGAAAATGATGCATTTAGCTCCAAATACTTCTTCTACAATTGTATCGAAATCAATTTCGAAACAAGGTGGAAAAGTAACGTACCGTGGTATCGTACATTTTGGACGTAAAGCAACAGGTGCTCGTGCGAACATCGAATGTGATACTTTAATCATGGATAATCTGTCAACTTCTGATACAATTCCATACAACGAAATCTTGAACGATAATATTTCTCTTGAACACGAAGCGAAAGTTTCAAAAGTTTCAGAAGAGCAATTATTCTACTTGATGAGTCGTGGTTTAAGTGAAGAAGAAGCAACAGAAATGATCGTAATGGGCTTCATCGAGCCATTCACAAAAGAACTTCCAATGGAATATGCGGTTGAAATGAACCGTTTAATCAAGTTCGAAATGGAAGGTTCTATCGGTTAATGTATTTATAGCAGAGATTCAAAGGGGGCAACCATTATGGTTGCCCCTTTTTTATACTTTTTGCATTTAATTTAATTAACCATTAGGAATAGTATTTTATTGTTCGCATCAAAAAGTATTGGATAATATTTCCGAGAAGAGATATTATTTTCAATAAGGGGGTTTACAAAATGAGTCGAATAATATATTTATTGTTATCTATTTTTGTAGGGTTATTTATACTATATTCAGCATTTAATATTATTGTAAATTTTAGAAGCTACAACTATATTGATATAATAATCGTTATTATTGTGTTTTTTGGATTTATTTATGCTGAATACTTGCTTATAAGGAGATATCTAAAATCATCTACACCTGAAGCAATAGAACTATATCGGAAAAAGAAAGCTCTGAATCTAGAAGAACAAAATGAGGGTAAACTTGAAATGATGAAACGAAAAAGTATGGTACCAGGGTCAAAGGCACGCATGAAATTGTTGAATGCGGATAAGTGTATATTGGTGAGACATCTAATAGGATTACCACTTTTAGAAGGTATTGATACTTATATTTACAGATGTGAGGATAAGATTATCTTTGAGCGAAGTAAAGATACATTTGAATTGGACATAGAAAAAGTGAGAGACATTATTTTGAGAACAGATATAGAAATCCAAAGAGATTTTGTAAATGGAGATGGTTCAATACACAAAAATATATTTGGGACCTATACAGTTAATAATGATGTAAAAGAAATACAAACGAAATTAATAAAAAAATTCCTTATATTTGCTTATGAAAAGGATTGGGAAAGAGAGTATATAGCTTTTGAAGTTACGAATGAACCAAAGGCTGCTTTGTTTGTAAATTATTATGAGGAATTAAAAAACCGAGAAAATCAGATACAAAGTTTATGATTAAAAGAGAGATAAAGATCAAAAGTTCGATAATATAATCGGCAAAAAGTTCGAAGAAGCTTTTTAAAAGTTGAAAGTAACTTGCATCCTTATTGTAGGATGTTTTTTTATTTATCAGTAAATGAAGCAATGTGTAAATCTAGGAAAGTCTACAAGATTCTTCTCTATTATAAGAAAATTATATAATCCTATACGTCTGCTTTTTTGCGTTTTTCTGTCGTTAGAAATGGTTAAGTGATATGATACTATTGTATATACAGTGGGGTGAACAGATGATTAAAATTGGTTTAACAGGTTGGGGAGATCATCCAGAATTATACGTATCAACCGCAAAAGAGAGACTACAAGATTATAGTTCACATTTCCCAATAGTGGAATTAGATGCATCATTTTATGCCATTCAACCATTAAAGAATACGTTAAAATGGTTAAAGGAAACACCTGATAATTTCCAATTTGTTGTAAAGGCATATCAAGGAATTACTGGTCATCTCCGTGGTGAATCACCTTTCAATTCTCCAAAGGAAATGTTTGAAATATACCGACAGTCAGTCATTCCTTTTAAAGAGGAAGGAAAGCTATCTATGGTTTTAGTGCAATTTCCACCTTGGTTTCAATGCGTAAAAGAAAATGTAGATTATCTACTAAGAATAAGAGAAGAGTTAAGAGATTTTGAAGTAGCGATTGAGTTCCGACATCAATCTTGGTATGCTTCAGAGTTAAAAAATAGAACGATTGATTTCTTGAAAACACACTCTTTTCATCATTCAGTTTGTGATGAGCCACAAGTTGGGCAAGGGTGTATTCCTCTAGTTCCAATAGCAACAACAGATAAAGTACTTGTCCGATTACATGGACGAAATACATATGGATGGATTAACCCAGGAAACAATGAAAAATGGAGAGAAGTTCGTTATTTGTATGACTATAACAAAGAAGAGCTTTCAGCAATTAAAAAACATTGCGAGCAATTAGAAAAACAAGCAAAAGAAGTAGTAGTTTTATTCAATAATAACTCTGGAGGGCACGCTGCGAAGAATGCAAAAGCTTTTCAACAAATGCTTGGTATTGAATTTAAAGGCTTGTCTCCAAAACAATTAGATTTATTTGAAGGTGGTATTTAATTTAATGGAATGGTTACTATTAGCAGTTGCAGGATTGTTCTCAGGAGTTGTGGGAGCATTAGTTGGCTTAGGTGGAGGTGTAATCTTAGTTCCAGCTGTTTTATTTTTCGGTACAACTCTTGGTTTAATACCTAATATTACACCTCAAAGTGTTGTAGGACTCTCAGTTGTAATGATGATTTTCACTGGTCTTTCTTCAACATTATCTTATATGAAAACAAAAACGGTAGATTTTAAGAGTGGATTTATTTTCTTTATTGGAAGTATACCGGGAACAATTCTTGGTGCTTGGGTAAATAAAGGACTTGATTTACCATCTTTTAATTTATACTTTGGCATTCTATTAATCATTTTGTCTACTCTATTACTTGTACGTAATCGTTTAAAGCCAGTTAAATGGTTTGTCGAAAATGGAAAGAAAAGAACTTTTACAGATGACAAAGATACATATGTATACGGTTTTCCAATTTGGTTTGCCTTGCTGTTAACATTTGCAGTTGGTTTTGCATCCGGTCTATTTGGCATTGGAGGGGGTTCTATCATTGTCCCTGCAATGATTTTATTATTTCTATTTCCTCCTCATGTGGCTGTTGGAACGTCGATGTTTATGGTGTTTTTATCTTCCATTATCAATTCAATCACGCATGTATCTTTAGGAAACGTTCCATGGCTATATACAATACCTGTTATTCCAGCTGCGTATATTGGTGCTAAATTAGGAGCAAATTTAAATAAAAAGCTCAATTCAGAGACATTAGTAGTGGCACTTCGCATTGTATTGCTTCTATTAGGGGTACGATCTATAATAGCTGGACTTATGTAAAACAAAAAGGTGGGAGTATGTTGAGAGAAACGATTCAAATTTATCATACGAATGATTTGCATAGTCATTTAGAAAACTGGCCGACTATTCATCAGTTTCTCTCCGAAAAACGAGCTTTACATGAAACGTGTCTAATTTTAGATATCGGTGATCATATCGATCGATCCAATATTTTCACAGAGGGAACACTTGGCAGAGGGAATGTCGAGTTACTAAATGAAGCCAGTTATGATTATGTTACAATCGGCAACAACGAAGGAATCACATTAAGCCATGAGATCTTAGAAAATCTTTATATGGATGCGAATTTTGAAGTCATTGTCTCTAATTTTACAAATGAAAAAGGAGAAGTTCCCTCATGGATGGTGCCATATAAAATCCATCAAACTTCTTCTGGTATTCGAATAGGAATTATAGCTGCTACAGCTGATTTTGGCTTTTATTATGAAAAATTGGGATGGCATATTCAGAATCCGATAAATCGATTAAAAGAAGTATGTGAGGAAATTAAGAACAAAGTAGATATTATACTGTGTATGTCCCATTTAGGGATAACGCAAGACGAGTTAATATCCGAGCAAATTCCTCAAATTGATGTTATTTTTGGCTCGCATACCCATCACTTTTTTGAAGAAGGAAAAATGATAAATGGAACACTACAAGCTGCTGCGGGCAAATACGGGGCATATGTAGGTCAAGTAACATTAGTCTATGACCACGATATTAAGGGGATTGTCACTAAAAAGGCAAGACTATATCCTGTTGAAGAACTTGATAAGCCTGTAAATTATTTAGAGCAAATGGAATTGTGGAATCATATAGGAAACAAAAATTTAGGATATCCAATCTTTCAAAATTCTATATTCTTAAAGAAAGATTGGTTCCATTCCTCCAATATGTCCGATTTCTTTGGAAAAGCGTTATTAGCATTTACAGGGGCTGATTGTGCAATGTTTCCAGCAGGGATTTTCTTAACGGATTTACCTAAAGGGAGTATTAATGCTAGTGATTTACATAAGCTTTTACCCCATCCAATAAATCCGTGTGTGATCTCTTTAACAGGTGCGGAATTGTTAGAAACAATTCAAATATCCAAAAATGAAACATGGCCACGTTTAGAAGTAAAGGGTTTAGGATTTAGAGGTAAATATTTGGGGGCAATGCAATTTGTAGAATTAACGGAACAGGAAAATGGTGACGTTTATGTGGAAGGAAAAATTTTGCAGCTAGAGAAGACATATACGCTTGCAACTTTAGACATGTTTACTTTTGGTTATTTTTTCCCTGCATTTAAATTTGCAAAAAAACAATATTTTATGCCAGAATTCATTCGAGATGTTATGAAGTGGTATGGAAAACAACAAGAATCCATAACGTAATTCACATAAAAAATCCTTCTATTACATATTAGTAATTAGGGGGATTTTTTCTGTTTTATCGGCAAAAGAAGCGTTTTACATTATTAACGAAGCAGCGTAAATTGGCCATTTTTTTGACTTGTTTTATGCTTTCGGTTGCGGGTTTGTTTTATTGGGTCAATAGTAGACTAACACCTACTTTTCTTCGATATGCGGATGTTCAAACAAATAAAATAGCTTCAATGGTTATTAGTAAAGCGGTTAGTGCCACTAATGTATTAGATATAAGTGAAATTATGGATGAGGTTCCATCTGACAATAATAATATGCAGACCATTAAGTTTAATACAGATATCATTACTAAGAAACTATCCGAAACGAACAGTTTAGTCCAACAACATTTAGAACAAGCGGAACAAGGAAATTTATCCAGTTTACCTTATTTAGATGATATTGAATATGATGAGCAAAAAATGGAGAACGGAGGCGGAGTTGTTTTTTTTGTTCCATTGGCTGAAGCAACTAATATTCCGCTTATTGGTAACTTAGGACCGAAAATTCCCATAAGATTTCATGTAATAGGTAATGTACAATCTACCGTAGAATCGAACATTCAAGAGTTTGGAATTAACAGTGCCTTAGTTGAAATAAACATTCGAATTAAAGTAAATGTTCAAGTTATTGTCCCGCTGGCAAGCAAAATGAGCACGGTGGAGCAAAAAATTCCAGTGGCAATGGGATTAGTACAGGGGCAGGTTCCTAATTTCTATAATAAAGGAGAGAGTCTACGTCCTTCGGTAGACATACCCGTTACAACTCCAGGAACTAAGTAATTTTAAATATGGATTGTAGACAGACCCGATAAAAATCGAGTTTGCCTACAGTCTTTTTTTTTAGAAATAACCATTTGCTTTCCGTGAAAGACTATCGAAATTCCTATGAAGCAAACGATTCAGGATGGGGCTTGGAGTGCACTGTAATGAAGTTAAAAAAAATATAGAATATATATGAAAAAAGGAAAAATATCTCAGGACCTTTTCCATTAAGAAAATCTTTTATTTACAATCTGTTGGATATAGAAAATCCTCCCTTTTTCTTAGTGCTAACAAGACATGATAAGGTTGTTTGAAATGAAATAATATGTTACATTGACAACAGTGTAGTTAGTTTTTTAAGAATGGGGTCGAAAAAATAATGACATCGTGTAAACCACCGAAAACAGAGCATCAGCGTAAGCCTGATTGGTTAAAAATAAAATTAAATACAAATGAAGACTATAAAGGTCTTAAAAAGTTAATGCGTGAAAATAATTTACATACAGTATGTGAGGAAGCAAGATGTCCAAATATTCATGAGTGCTGGGGATCACGTAGAACAGCTACCTTCATGATTCTTGGTGCAGTTTGTACGCGAGCATGTCGTTTTTGTGCAGTCAAAACAGGTCTTCCAACTGAGCTAGATTTAGCAGAACCTGAACGTGTAGCAGATTCAGTCGTTATCATGAACTTAAAGCATGTTGTAGTTACAGCAGTTGCTCGTGATGATCTTAAAGACGGTGGTTCAGAAGTATTTGCGGAAACTATTCGTGCGATACGTCGTAAAAATCCATTTACAACGATTGAAGTTTTACCTTCAGATATGGGTGGAATTGAACAAAATATCCGCAACATTATGGATGCGAAACCAGATATTTTGAATCACAATATTGAAACTGTTCGACGTTTAACACCAAGAGTTCGTGCAAGAGCAAAATACGATCGTTCTCTTGAATTATTACGTCGTGCAAAAGAAATGCAACCAACTATTCCAACTAAATCTTCTTTAATGTTAGGCTTGGGAGAAACGCATGAAGAAATATTAGAAGTAATGGATGATTTACGTGCAAATAACGTAGATATTATGACAATTGGTCAGTATTTACAACCAACGAAAAAACATCTACCGGTTCTAAAATATTATTCACCAGCAGAGTTTGGTGAATTACGTAAAATAGCAATGAGTAAAGGATTCTCACATTGTGAAGCAGGACCACTTGTAAGAAGTAGTTATCATGCAGATGAACAAGTGAATGCTGCAGCGAAGCAAAGACAAGCTCAAGGTGAAGAACTACTCGCTACTCAAAAAAGCTAATGGATGGTGATTGAGTGATTATTGCAGAGGGATACACGTATGAAGTCATCGAAGATTATCGCGAAGCATTTAATGAAGAAGCTTTTTTAGAAAGATATAGTGAAATTCTTTCAAAATACGATTATATTATGGGAGACTGGGGTTACAATCAGCTCCGCTTAAAAGGATTTTTTGAGGATAGAAATAATAAAGCTACATTTGATACAAAAATAAGTACAATGAAAGATTACTTGTATGAATATTGTAATTTTGGCTGTGCATATTTTTTAGTGAAGAAAACTGGCGTAGCACCAAAAATAGTACCAGTTGAAACAGAGGAATTAGAACAAGAAAACCTTGAGCAGAATCAGTAATGATCTGCTCAAGGTTTTTTATGCTATAACCTGGTTGATTTCCGCGGGCGGACCGTGAGCCTCCTCGCTTCGCTGTGGGGTCTCACTTCGACACGCTTTTCCCGCTGGAGTCGCCGCCTTCCGCTCCAATCAACAGGCAGTTTTTGTCTACATAATGAACTGGTGATTATAATGGTTGTTTAGAAAAAGATGCATAAGGCAGACACAGAAATTGATGCGTAAAACCTTTCAACTCGCTAAATCTTGATTTTTACTTGGTTTTCGCCTTTTATACTCAATTTCTAAAGTACATATATATCATTGGGGAGACTTGAGAAAAAATAATAGCATTCATTGATAAAGAAGTGCTGAGCGGACGAAATTATATCTTCGTCCGCCTTATAAAGAGTAGAAAGCATCATATCTTTCATTATCCAAAACAAATGAATCAAGTCTTTACATATCCCAAGAGGGCGACAGACAAACTCCTCAGGTAATAGTATAGCTGAGGTTTAGTCCAAAGCACTCTGAAATCAGTGAAGACAAGATGCTAGTAACGGATGCCTTGCGCGATTTTAATTTAACAATTCTCTTAAGTAATCCCTTAATTCTCCAGCTTCTTCTTCAGTTCTATTATAAATATGCTCTAGATAGCCCGGTTCTTCTAAATCATCTGGTCCTAAAATGGCAGCACGGCCATATTGGATATCCATCACGAGTACTTTTCCAAAAAAGCGCGAACTTTGTACAATAGCTAAATCATAACGTTGGGATTCACCTGTAAAACCAACGAATCTTGTTTTTGTATCCTCTACATCATCATATAAGAAAAATCGTTCCACTTTGTAACACTCCTTCCTGCCCTTTAATTATGGTACTATAGAATAGAAGTTAATATCAACCGAACAAAAATTAGGAGGCATTTCGATGTATTTTGTGGATCGAAAAAAAATAAAAACTACTATCGCTCATATGGATGCTTTAATTGAATTACTAGAAGAAAAAACAGACTGGAATCGAGATGATATATCTAAGCTAGCGTTAGAACGGATTGGTCAAAATATGATTGAGTCCATTATAGATATAGGTAATTCAATGATTGACGGTTTTATCATGCGGGATCCAGGTGGGTACGATGATATTATAGACATTTTGACAGATGAGAAGGTAATCACAACGGATATGGATGCTCCTTTAAAAGAGGTAATTGATTATAGAAAAGTACTTGTCCGTGATTTTCATTCCATCAATCATTCGCAACTAATGGAAGTATTAATCTCTAATCTTTCTTATCTGAAACAATTTCCGAAAATGGTGGAAAGTTATATATTGAACGAATTAGGTCCAGTTTCTGCATTTTTACCAGAGGACTCTAATGTTAAATTATAAGGCGTATTGTTTAGATTTAGATGGCACAGTATATAAAGGGAAGACTCCGATAAAAGAAGCAGTTGAATTTGTTCACTTTTTACAAAGGAATGGAATTGACCCTCTTTTTGTAACGAACAATTCTTCCATGACGCAAAAGCAATTACAGCAAAAGTTATCGCTCATGGATATCCATACAAATGAAGATCATATTATCTCTTCATCCATTGCAGCTGCTAATTATATTAGTGAACACTATTATGGAAAATCTGTGTTTATGATTGGAGAAAATGGGTTACAAGAAGCGTTAGAATTGAAAAAAATTGATTGTACAGAAGATTTAGCTGATGTCGTTGTGATGGGGATTGATCATCATATCAATTATGAAAAACTTGCCACGGCTTGTCTTTCTATTCGTGCAGGAGCAGTATTTTTATCTACAAATAGTGATCATGCGTTCCCTAGTGAGAGGGGATTTCTTCCTGGAAATGGAGCTTTCACAAAACTAGTTGAACACTCTACTGGTGTGGAAGCTCTGTTTATGGGGAAACCCCAACCATTTATGTTAGAACTTATTCAAAAAAAGTTTGGCTTTAATAAAGATGAAATGGTTATGATCGGGGACAATTACGATACAGATATATTAACAGGAATTCATATGGGGATTCATACAGCACATGTAAATAGTGGAGTCACTCGAACAGAAATTGTTTCGCAGCAGTTGAAGAAACCCACATATCTCTTGGAATCATTAAGTGAATGGATAAGGTAAAAAGACTGCAGATTACTTTGCAGTCTTTTAAAATAAAGGATTTTCCTCGATGTATTTATATATGTTTTTTACAAGTTCACTTGGCGTTTCTGCTTCCACAACATCACCATTAACAATAGCGAAAAAAGTTTCGGAACACAGCGAGCAATAACTTAAACAACCATAGTCTAATACATCTAAGTTAGGATCTTGTTCCAAAATGTCAAATGCTTCCTGAGAACCATTTGCAAGGTTGCTTACACAAAATTCAACCATTGGATTCATAGCTGTCACCTCATTACTCCGTCATGCTACTCTTTTTTTTATCATCCGTCAATGTAGAAGTCTTATTGTGAAAACCATCACAATCATTTATAATTTGAATAGACATTGAAAGTTGAGGGAGAATTTTATGCGAAAATTAGTATTGTTAGGTGGAGGATATGGTAATATGCGAGTTTTACTTCGTCTATTGCCAAACAATTTGCCAGATGATGTTGAAATCACATTAATAGACAGAACACCATTTCATAGTTTAAAGACAGAATTTTATGCGTTGGCAGCTGGAACATCTCCAGATAATGAAATCCGCGTGGCATTTCCTGAAAACCAAAAATTAACGATTAAATACGGTGAAATTCTAGAAATTGATGTGGATAGTAAAGAAGTTTTATTAGCAGATGGACAATCAGTTCAATATGATGATTTAGTAATCGGTCTTGGATGTGAGGATAAATATCATGGAGTACCTGGTGCGGATGAATTTACGTATAGCATTCAAACGATTGGACGTTCTCGTGATACTTACAGCAAGCTAGGCGGTTTACCATCCGGTTCTGTAGTAGGAATTGTTGGCGCTGGACTTAGTGGAATTGAGCTTGCGAGTGAGCTTCGTGAAAGTCGTCCAGATTTAAGAATTAAATTATTTGACCGCAGTCCACGTGTATTAAGGGACTTCCCAGAGCGTTTGAGTAATTATGTGAAAAAATGGTTCGATTCAAATGATGTAGAAATTGTGAGTAACTCGAATATAACAAAAGTTGAAACAAATAAGTTATACAATCACGAAGAAATTATTCCTGTGGATGTTGTCGTTTGGACAGCAGGAATTCAACCAGCTGCTCCTGTGCGCGCATTACCAGGCGAAAAAGATAGTTCAGGGCGTGTCATATTGACGCAATATCATGATTTACCTGGATATGAAAATGTATTCGTAGTAGGCGATTGTGCTTCACTTCCGTTTGCACCAAGTGCTCAACTTGCAGAGGAACAAGCAGAACAAATCGTAAAAGTATTGCAAGCACGTTGGAAAAACATGCCTCTACCAGAAAAAATGCCAGAAATTAAGCTAAAAGGTTTCATGGGATCTCTTGGGAAGAAACAAGGTTTTGCTTATTTAGCGGATATTTCCGTGACAGGACGTATTGCAAGATTAATGAAGTCTGGATTACTTTGGATGTATAAGCGTCATAATGGCTAAACCTAAAAAGTAAGTTACAAGTAAAGATTGAGAAGCATTGTTACATTAATAATTAGGTTCTCTCTCTAACTTTATACAAGCGATTCATTCCTAGATTTTTAAAGGAATGAATCGCTTTTTGTATAATGGAAGAAAATAACTGTCTCATAGTCTATGTTTGGCTATAGAAATTGATAATTTAGAAATTTTTTAAAAAGTATATATGGTATAATTACCAAAAGTACCCAAGAAAACGTGGGAGCAAATGTGTAACCAAAATTCTTTTTTTGTTCTAGAAAACAGAAGTTGTAATTAATGGAGAGGATAAAGGAGCTATCATGGGATCTATATTGAACAATATTTCTCGTTTTTTCTTTGTTGTCATCGGATTAATACTGTTGAGTGCCTTTGTAGGATTATTTATAGATGGAATACAATTGGATATGGAGTTATTTGTAAAAAACATTATACATATAACAAAGTCACTCATTTTTCCTGAAAATTTAGTTGTAATTGGTTCTACAGGAATGGAATATTCTATTTTTATCAATTATTGGGGTTATTACTTTTACTCTATTACAATATTTCTTACCGCATTATTAGCTTCCGTAATTGTAGGTATTATTTTATCTTATTTTACAATTTTATTACCAACAAAGATTAATAAAATTATAGTTTTTATTGTTTCTTTATTAGAGTCACTGCCTGATTTATTTATAATAATCGCCATACAATTTTCTGTTTTATATTATTATAAGAAAACTGGAATTACCTTGTTTCCGATACTTAGTACATCTCAAACCAAACCATACATCTTACCTATAGTAGCTTTAGCTCTAATACCTTCTTTAATGGTATTCAAAATTATTCTATATTTAATAAATGATGAGTTGAAGAAATCATATATATTATTAGCTAAAAATAAAGGATTTGGCGATACTCATATTTTTTTCGTCCATGCATTAAGAAATGTTTTACCTAGTATTATTACCCATAGTAAATCCGTTATCTTATTACAGCTGTCTACAATGGTTATTTTTGAGAAGCTATTTAATATAAATGGGATAATCACTTACATTATTAGATTTCCAGAACCAAATGTCATTGCCTTCACCTTAATAATGATATACGTCCCTATTTACTTGTTCTATACACTTCTCTCTATATTTATTGAAAATAAAACAGGTCAAATGTTGGAATGGTGATATAAATGAGTATAATGAAAAGAACTTTTAGAAATAAGTTGTTTCTTTGTGGATTTAGTGTAATGGCTGGACTACTTTTAACGAGTTTACTATATTTTCTAATCTTTAATGATCGAATTCCTATTGCTCCGTTATTGTATGATAGTAGTGGGAAACCAATAAAGGGGCCATATAGTGGGAAGTTGTATCCGCCGTTAGGTGTAGATAACTTTGGAAGAAATATTGCTTTAGTGATGCTTATTGGTGTGAAATATACTATATTTGCGGCAACAGTTATAACTATTTTACGAGTTATACCTTCAATATTGTTTGGCTTTATTATTCATTTTTATTTAAAAAAAATTGAAAAACCTATTAAATATATTGCTGATTCTATTAATTACTTTCCAACTACTCTTTTAGTTTTTCTTCTTCTAGGTTGGTTAAGTCGTGAGAAGATATCATTTGAGGAGACCTCTCTATCTTTTTGGGGATTAATCTTGTTTTATATATTTATTTTTTCCGTTGTGTCAATTCCTTCTGTGTCTGTCTTAATCGCGAATGAGATAGGATTAATAAATAAGATGGAATTTATTCAATGCTCCCGTACGTTAGGAGCGAGTTCGAGTCATATAATCAAGAAACATATTCGTCCATTTTTAGTTCCTCAACTATTCATTATCTTTATTAGAGAATTTATTCAGACGTTACTTCTCATGTCTCACATGGGGATATTAGGGATATACATAACAGGATATGAAGTGAAGAGAGATTTATTTGATAATCCTAATCTTCTGTCTAAATCAAATGAGTGGGCAGGGGCTTTGGGCATGTGGTGGCATTTTCTTTGGACAATGTATCCGTGGATAGCATTTATACCAGTAGTTCTTATTGCTACATTAATTTTAGCATCTAAATGTATTTTAGATGGACTACAAAATGTTTTATCAACGGATGTGCGAATTTTAAAAGTAGTAGAAAATGAATCAAATGAAGAATTTAAAAATCTACGTCCATTTCAGTTATTAAAAACAAAACTCAATTAATGGGTTGTCAAAAAACGACAAGCAGAATACAAAATTCTGCTTGTCGTTTTATGATTCAGCTTCACTTACATATCCATATTTCTCAAGTGCAGCATATACTGGTTTTAATTGAATATAGCCTTCGCCAATGACCTCATCATTAATCATGACAAGTGGGTAAAAATATTCGTCATCGGCTATTCGGTTTGCGATATCTTGCTGTTTTTCATTCTCAATTGGTTGTTCGATATCGATATAGGTGAATGTTACTTGATGATTTGGAAACTTTCGGTCGATAGCAGCTTGTAGCCATTCGTATGTATCCCTAGAGGACGGTGCATTTACACAGCTGGCGCACATTATGTCTGCTCCATAAATTTCAATATTTAACGCTTGAGTGCCCATATTTGAAGATCTCCTTCGAATTCTTTATTGGATTTTTTCCTTACTTCACATTATAATGATTATAGTGAAAGGAGTCGATAGATATGACAGATACAATTAATGAACAAGTTCAAGAAGTTTTAGATAAATTACGCCCATTTTTACTACGTGATGGGGGAGACTGTGAACTTGTAGATGTTGAAGACGGTATTGTAAAACTACGCCTTTTAGGAGCTTGTGGGAGTTGCCCAAGTTCAACAATTACTTTAAAAGCAGGTATTGAACGCGCTTTACTGGAAGAAGTTCCAGGAATAATAGAAGTAGAACAAGTATTTTAATAAAATTTCTAAATGAGCCAGTTTAGATTTATTGAATGAAAAAGAAGCCTTAATGAAGGGCTTCTTTTTCTTTGCTCTCACGAATTTCCTGCCATCGTTCTTTTGCCATTTCAATTATTTTTGGTTCAATGGACGTATTTTGTTTTTCGATTACTTTAGAAAAGTAGCGGGTTGCAAATTCCATATCACCAATTCTTCTAGATAATTCGGCTATCAAGTAGAGCACACGTATTTCGGACATTTGTGTTCCACTATAATCTTCATTTGAATAGGAATCTACATAACGATCACGTGCTATTTCCATGAATCTTTTTTCTTGTTCTTCTTTATTTTGTAGTCGATATAACCAAGCAGTGCGTAATGCTAATCCAGCTAAATTAATGAATTTCTCTTTTTTTAATGAGCCACAGTGAATTCCTAATTTATATGCCATAATACCTTCGTCTATAGTTCTTTCATTACCTAAAGAGTGTGGAATCCATTTACTTGCAACCCCCTCCTGAATTATTTCTTTCACGCCGGGAGCAAAGTATTTTGTGAAATCGTCTGTGAATGAAAAACCACAATGCTCACAGACGAATACATTATAGAGTAATGGATTTACATCTTTGTTTTGATAGATAGGTTGAAAGTCCGTTTCATTTGATTCGACTTTAACAAACTTAGATCGTATTTTTGTTGTTTTAAATTTCTTTTTACAATGCAAACATTCTATATCTTTTTGATAATAAGGAGATAATTCCATTATTAAACCTCTTTTCGCCCAATTACTAACTAGTTCTATTATACTTGATTTCTTTGTTGAATGCTAAGTAATTATTATCATTCTTAAATATTAAGATTCCCTAAATAAAGTAATATTTTCGATGGTTATCACAAATTTTATAGGTTGTTTTCCTTGTCTCCAAAGTAAAAACATTGATATGATATAAAAAAAGAAGGAATGGTGATTCAGATGACAGAAGTTGTGATACTATCTGAAGCGGCAGCTTACCGCGTTAAAGAAATGATGAAGCATAACGAAGAAGAAGGCTCTATGCTTCGTGTTGCAGTAAATGGTGGTGGATGTAGCGGTCTTTCTTATGGAATGAGTTTTGAAAAAGAAAAACAAGAAGACGATATAGAACTTCACCAACATGGTATCGATATAGTAGTTTCTACAGAAGATGCATCCATATTAAATGGAACAACAATAGATTATAAAGAATCTTTAATGGGTGGCGGATTTACCATCGACAATCCAAACGCCATCGCTTCGTGTGGCTGTGGTTCTTCGTTTAGAACAGCTAAAAAAGAAGGTACTCCTGAGAGTTGTTAAACTTTCGTAGTTAAAATAACTTGTGACATAAGGATCTGTTTAACTTGAGTGTAGTTGTTCGTCAAATTAAGAAGCGTATTCGAAATTTCTCGAATACGCTTGTTTTTTCGAGCGACTAATAATTAATAAACGCCACCTTAAATTAATGACAATATTATTCTGAAATTGTACCCTTCAATTCGTAAAAGAAACTTCTACTATAAAGTGCGTGTAGTTTCCCCGTCAATTAATTTAAAATGAATATTAAACGATGTTCCTCCGTCAA
This sequence comes from Psychrobacillus sp. NPDC058041, assembly GCF_042885655.1. Classification (NCBI taxonomy): domain Bacteria; kingdom Bacillati; phylum Bacillota; class Bacilli; order Caryophanales; family Bacillaceae; genus Psychrobacillus; species Psychrobacillus sp. NPDC058041. The sequence continues at coordinate 37,347 of NZ_JBHVRO010000013.1, read as the reverse complement.
TATGTTTGGGAACATCTGATAATTTGAGTAATTCCTTCAAATGAATAGACTTTTTACGATTTGCTTCTATCGTAATATTATATGGACCAGCTAAATTCATGAGTGATTCCATTCGTACTTCATCTTCCATGAAAAATGAATCTAAAAATTCAAACTCAAATGATACTGCCTCATTGCTACGATTATGTAACACAAGGTTACATTCCCCATTTAATAAGTCTTCGCTCACATACTCAAAATTGCACTTGCCATTGCCATCGTATGAAATTGCTGTAATGCCACTTGCTAACGTTTCTTGGTACATTGTAATGAGAAGCTTTGGTAAAAATGCGTATACTATAACAACGAATACTATTGTTCGAATATGATATTTTTTTATGCCAATGACAAGTAAAGTCATGGCGATGATAAACAAAACGGACCCAATAATACCAAGCACTATATATCCATCTTGATTTCTGATTGGAAACGACATAAATATGGAACGTGCCTTTAACATTTCAGTATTAGGGAACGAGATATATAAATACATACATATACATAAAATTACAGCAGAACTAATGAGTGCTACTTTATTTCTTATCATTTTATCCCTCCACTCTAAATAAGGCTATTATCTTATTTCACTATAGACTATTATTCTACAAATATTCCTAAAAGCCTTGTAATGCTGTTATTTTTCTTAATGGAATCGTTGTGTTTGTTTCATTGATTGAGTATAAGTAACTTTCTATAGCAAATGTGCAAATACTACTTTTATCATTATCAAATGCAAGCGTATAAAGAAAATTAAACAAAAATAGTATTTCAAATATTTACAACACCTTTAAATTAACCCCTTCATCTGTAAATAACACAGTTGAAGGGGTTAATTTATCATCAATGTCTTTATCTAATTACTTTTTCGTAATATTTTTAATAACTTTATAATGCACAGACTCAAAGGTAAAAAAGTAAAAAAAAAATATTTATTTTTACAATAAAGTTTGGGTAAGATAGAGTAGCGATATTAACAATCTAAAACGGTCTTGATTAACAATCCAAACGCTATCGCTTCTTGTGGCTGTGGTTCTTCGTTTAGAACGGCTAAAAAAGAAGGTACGCTTGAGAGTTGTTAATCTCTTCTAAGGTCATAATAAGTATTCATGTGGAGTTATCAGTAAATTCAAACCTTAATAATACCTTAACAATGTGTTGAAATCATGTGATAAAAGGTCTAATATAGGAAGTAAGAGATTTTTTGTCGTAAACATGACAAAGAACGAGGCTTGCATGGTGAGATATGTTCATGTAGGTCTGCTAAAAAATATATTAAAGGTGGTTGCGATCTTCGTGAAAAGACCAACAATTCTAGTATTAGGTGCAGGATACGGTGGATTATCTACAGTAGTTAACCTTCAAAAAATAGTGGGTACTGATGAAGCAGATATTATTCTAGTAAACAAAAATGATTATCATTATGAATCTACATGGTTGCATGAAGCTTCTGCTGGTACATTACGTCCTGACCAAGTTCGATATGATGTAAAAGATGTTATTAATTCTAGCAAAGTTAAATTTGTAAAAGCAACGGTTGATGCAATTGATGTAAATACAAAAAAGATTTCAACTAGCGCTGGAGAATTTACATATGACTATTTAGTAATTGGTTTAGGCTTTGAAGGAGAAACATTTGGAATTACTGGCTTAGACAAATATGCACTTTCTATTGCTAACGTAAATGCTGCTCGCCAAATTCGTGATCATATTGAATATCAATTTGCAACATGGTCAACTGAGGAAACTCATGATGATAGCCGCTTAACAATCGTTGTTGGTGGAGCTGGATTCTCAGGTATTGAGTTTTTAGGTGAACTAGGAAATCGAATTCCTGAACTTTGTAAAGAATATGATGTGCCAAAAGAAAAAGTTCGCGTAGTTTGCGTTGAAGCTGCTCCAATGGTACTTCCAGGATTTGATCCTGAATTAGTGGAATATGCTGTAAGACAATTAGAGTCTAAAGGTATTGAATTCTCTATCGGAACACCGGTAGTTGAAGCAACTCCAGAAGGCGTTAAAATTAAAAAAGGCGAAGAAGAATTTGAATTTATCAAAGCTGGTACAGTTGTATGGGCAGCTGGAGTTCGAGGAAATCGTCTAATTGAATCTTCAGGCATTGAAAACATGCGCGCACGTGTAAAAGTAGAAAAAGATATGCGTGCTCCTGGTTTCCCAGATGTATTCATCGTTGGTGACTGTGCACTTATGATCAATGAAGAAGCTAACCGTCCATACCCACCAACAGCACAAATTGCAATGCAACAAGCAGTAACTGTTGCAAAAAATATTGTTGCACTAATGAAAGGGAATGAAACAGAAGAATTTGTTCCTGCTCTAAAAGGTACAGTATGTTCACTAGGAGAACATGATGCTATTGGTGATGTAATGGGTAAAAAAATTACGGGAACAAAAGCGTCTATCATGAAAAAAGTTATCGATAACCGTGCTTTATACATGATCGGTGGAGTTCCACTTGTGTTGAAAAAAGGTAAATTTTCTTTATAATTTCTATTAATAACGCTAAGCTCTCTCTGTATATATAATTACAGGGAGAGCTTTTTTAAAGGAGTTTTTATATGGCGAGAGAGGATAGAGGGAGTATTTGGTTGGGGGTAGCTGGATTAATCGTAAATGATCGTGGAGAGTGGCTAGTTGTAAAAAAAAGATACGGTGGACTTCATGGACGATGGTCATTTCCCGCAGGATTTGTAAACAAAGATGAAACAGTAGATGAGGCTGTACTTAGGGAAGTGAAAGAGGAAACAGGGGTAGATTGTAAAGTGATAAGCATGATTGGTTTTAGAAGTGGTGTCATTCGCAATAAAATCAGTGACAACATGGCTATTTTTCTACTTTCACCAATCGAAAAAGACCCAATTATACAAGCACAACTTTCAGAACTATATGAAGTACAATGGATACATCCAGATGAATTACGTGTAGATGAGGATTCTTCGATTTTGATTCAGGAACTGGCTCAAAAGAAAATAGCAGATGGTTTTGAAACAATGGAAGGCATTAACCCAGGGGATGTATTTGGTTATACTAGCTATAAACTATTCTTTTAACTTTTCTATGTAAATTATTGAGAAGTAGGAGAATTTACCGAAGCATAATTTAATTAAAAAATTAGTTGAAGTAGATAAAATACAAAAAAATTTAATAGTTCAGATTGAAGTAAAAAGGTTTCGTGAATGTTATAATTCCCGAAACTTTTTTTGATTTTTACCTTTTTTAGAGTTATGGATCGTGAAGTGACGCAATCACTTCACGATCCATAACTCTAGCGGTTATAGTGTAGCTTATGTTTTGCCCAAAGCGATCTGGAGAATATGAAGACCAGATGCGCTCAAGGACGCTTGAGCTTTTCTTATTTCTATTTGTTTACTCTCCCCAGAAAAAATTGTAAGAAAGACACATCAAACACCTTTCATATTTACAATAAATAAATAATATGATATATTATCTGAATATTAAAAATATAAGGAGGAGATTAAATGGAATATAAAAAAGAAACAAATCAAAATCATTGTCCTTACTGTAAGGGGAAAGGTTATTTCCAACTAAGATTAGGAGGATCTGAAACTTGTAGTCGTTGTAATGGATCAGGAAAAAAGGATGTTAGCCTAATTCGGTAACATGTACAGACTGGAGATATATGCTAAGAGGCAATTTATTATGACAAATAAGTGAAATCGAACAAGTACGTTGAATACTAGCCTCCGTTAAGGTAAACTATTTAAAGATGCTACGGAGGTAATAGATTATGGACTTTATGATCGTACAAATGATACTTTCAGTTCTTATATTTTTTGTAATGTTTTTCGGAATTGCCTTCTTATTGAATATGCTATTACGAATGACTTGGTTTATGGCTGTACTTTATCCATTAGTTGTAATACTCATTATTGATGAGGTACGCTTTTTTGATTACTTTACGAAAACAGGAACTGCTTTTTCTGCTTTAGGGCATAAAATTGTTTCACTCCATGCTGCAGATATTATTATTTTATCTAGTGGTTTAGTAGGGGCTATTGCAGCAGGTTTTGTCATGAAATATCTTCGAAAAAATGGATATCAAATGTTCTAAGAAGAAAGAGGATAACTCATCTAATGGGTTATCCTTTTTCTTTTTTTAAGAGATAAGAATGTATATGGATTGGGATGAGAAGAACAGTTTGATTTCCGATGCTGGCGGCTGTTCCCCGCCCAGGATCTTGATTTGCCTGCTAATCCCCTAGGATTCGCCGCCTTCCGCTCAAATCAACAGTGCAAATAAAGAGAATATGCTTCGTCGATATGAGGAACTGATATTTATCAATGGTCAAGTGGAAATAGAGAAAAATAGTTAGTTATTATTGATATAGAAGCGCTGAGCGGACGAAATTGTATCTTCGTCCGCTTTTAAAAGAGTAAGAAGGTATCTTATCTTCCATTATCCAAACCAAATGCATCATGTCTTCACATATTCAAAGAGGGCGAAAGACAAACATCTGCCACAAGATTACCAAAAAAGTGGATGGAGAAGTGACGTAGTCACTTCTCCATCCACAAAAATTCCCTCGGTAATAGTGTAGCTAATGTTTCGTCTAAAGCACTCTGGAAACGGTGAAGACATGATGCACTTAAAGGCTCTTGCACTTTTCTTATACTAAAGTGTTATATATTACAATTGAAATTGCAATACCAGTGAGTGCTCCCATTAAAACTTCGATTGGTTTATGACCAAGCAAGGTTTTTAGTTCCTTCATCTTTTCCTCGTTTTTCTTTTGAGCCCATCCTTTTGTTTGTTCAACAAATGTTTGAAAATCTGCACGCATTTGATTGATGATTATAGCTTGTTGACCAGCTTGAAAACGGACACCAGTTGCATCAAACATAACGATTACTGCAAAAACAGTAGCCACCGCAAAAAGTGGAGAATCTAGCCCAGTTTCAAATGCAATTGCAGTACAAAGGGAAGTTACAGCAGCTGAGTGAGAACTAGGCATTCCACCAGTAGAAGTGAATAATTTCCAGTCTAATTTCTTTGTCATTAAAAAATGAATCGGAATCTTTACAAATTGAGCAAAGAAAATAGAAAAAAGTGCAGCCCATAATGGAGTATTTTGGAGGATTGCCAAAGTAGACACCGCCTTTCATCTTAAACTTTAAGTAAGACTAGTATAACACATTCATACTATTCGAAAAATGTATCTTCTTCCTATATAATTAATATGTATTCGAATTTCAAGGAGGAAAAAGAATGATTATTAGCACTAATGCTGTTTTATTTGAGGAAGTTCAATCGGAAACGTTAGTAGTTGCTGTTTCCAAACACGTAGAAAATACTAGCAATTGGAACGATCTTCTAGAATGCTTTGGTTCACATATTATGGACTGGGTAAAAGATGGGGACATTTCTTCAGATCTTAAGAAGATTGTGAAAGTGCCTGTTGCAAATAAAGATGCTGTAAAAAGAATTCTCTTTGTTGGAATTGGAGATCGTAAACAATTAACACAAGACAATGTTCGTGAAATTTTTGGACTTGTTGGGAAAGAACTTTTATCAAGCAAGCCTGAATCTTTAGCAATTTGGGTTTCTTCATTCACAACAGAATCTATTTCTGAAGCAGATGTAGCTTATTTGGCAGCAGAGGGAATTGGTATGGGTTCTTTCACATATGAAGGATACAAAACAACTTCTAATGTGGCTGATTATTATTTACCTGCAATTGAATTATTAACAAATGATGATGAGGACGAAGTGGTATCTTATTTTGAAGTGGGAACCATTTATGCAGATGCTGTAAACGAAGCAAGAATATTAGTGAATACTCCAGGTAACGTTCTAACTTCTACCCAATTAGGTGAGTACGCAAGAGAACTTGGCGATACATATGACTTTGAAACCGAAATATTAGGGAAAAAGGAAATTGAAGAACTTGGTATGGGTGCTCTTCTTGCTGTCAATCAAGGATCTGTTGAAGAACCTCGATTAATAGTCTTGAAGTATCAAGCAACCGAAAAATGGGAAGATGTAGTAGCTCTTGTCGGTAAAGGAATTACATTCGATACAGGAGGCTACTCCATTAAAACTAAAACAGGTATTGTCGGTATGAAAGGCGACATGGGCGGTGCTGCTGCAGTGCTCGGAGCTATGCAAATAATCGGGGAACTCCGTCCAAACAAAAACGTACTTGCAGTTATTGCATCTACCGATAATATGATATCTGGTAATGCTTTTAAACCAGATGATGTCATAACTTCCATGAGTGGTAAGACGATTGAAATTTTAAACACGGATGCAGAAGGACGTTTAGTTCTTGCGGATGCTGTAACTTATGCAAAACAACAAGGTGCTGACTATATAGTAGATGTTGCGACACTTACAGGTGGAGTGATTACTGCACTTGGTTACGATAAAACTGGAGCCCTAACAAATAATGAAGCGTTTTTTGAAACGTTTATGGAGTCTTCCATTGAAACAGGAGAATTTACATGGAGATTACCTTTAACAGAAAATGATAAAAAACGTATTCGTAAAAGTGAAGTAGCGGATCTTAATAATTCACCTGGTGGAGATGGTCATATGATTTTCGGTGGTGGCTTTGTAGGAGAGTTCGTTGAAAATACACCTTGGATTCATTTAGACATCGCTGGAACATCTGATACAAAATCTCCACATGATTTTGGCCCTAAAGGGGGCACAGGTGTGATGGTTCGTACTCTTGCAACACTGATCGAAAGAATGGCAGACGAAGAGTAGGGCAAACGCACAGACCCACTTTCCCCAGTAGCATACACTGAGGGGAAAGGAGGAGAAGCATGGTAAGATTTCGGGGTGGAGGTTTTAGAGGTCCCGGTTTTGGCGGTTTTAGAGGTGGTTTTGGAAGACCCGGTTTCGGTTTTGGAAGACCTGGATTTGGTTTTGGAAGACCCGGATTTGGTTTTGGAGGATTCGGAAGCCCATTTGTAGGTGGCTTAGTAGGTGGTCTTGTAGGTTCTTCGTTAATTGGAGGGTTCGGATACCCAGGATACGGATACGGATACGGGGGATATCCATATTACCCACCTTACCCATATCCATACACATACCCATACTATGATGGTTTTTATTAATAATACAAAAAGCTTTTGCAACCGCAGATTTATGCGGATTGCAAAAGCTTTATTATTTTTCAAGTTCTCTTTTTTTCTTCACAACTTCAGCAAGATCATCTTGTACGGATTTATCCCACATTTTCACACCAGATAAATAAGCGGCTCTACCCATCATATGTCCACCAACTGGTCCAGTTACAAAAAGGAAGACTATTCCTAACAAAATGCGTGAGTTAAAACTACCTTCAATTAACCAAAAGTGAAGAAATACTCCGAGTAATATACTCATAACACCAAGAGTTGCACTTTTGGATGCTGCATGTGCACGTGAATATGCATCTGGAAGTCTTATTAATCCGATAGCAGTTACAAGGATAAAGATAGTTCCAAAAGAAATAGTAGCAATGATTAAAATATTAGCTATTACGGTCACGTTGAATAATTACTCCCTTCTCCGTGAATTTAGAAAAAGCAACTGTTCCAATGAAGGAAAGAATCGCTAGGAGCAAAATGACATCTAAAAAATATCCAGTATCAAAGAGAATGGAAATGAGCCCGATTAAAGATATAATACCAACCCCAATAGCATCTAATGCTATTACTCGGTCAGGAGTTGAAGGTCCCTTCACAAGGCGATATAAGAAGCCTAACAGCGATATACCTATAAGTACAACAATTACCCCAAAAAAGGTCGTCATGATTTGCTCACCTCCAAAATCGCCTTTTCAAATGTATCTTTGATTGAATTGATCGCATCATCTACGTTTTCAAAATCAATAGAATGAATATAAAGGGTTTTATTATCATCCGATATATCAATTACAATTGTGCCTGGCGTTAGTGTTATAAGACTGGACAAAAGTGTAATTTCCCAGTCTTTTTCAAGAACAGTAGGCATTGCAAATATAGCGGGGCGTATTGGCATCTTCGGTTTAATGATCAAGAGTAAAACGGAAATATTTGATAATGTTAGTTCTTTTAGGAATAATATAGTTAGTTTAAAAATAGCCCAAGTTCTATCCAAATAAAATCTAGAAGAAAAAGATTTTCGTAGCATCCATAGCATTAATAATCCAAGTAAATAGCCAATGATAAATGTTGTTGGTTTAAATGAAATGGATAAAAACATCCAAGTTAATGCGATTACAACATTCAATAATATTTGAAGAGCCATTATTTCACCCCTTTAAATACAGCATTCGTATAAACGGTAGGGTCGAGTAATACTGTTTTAGCGTCTTGCATAAATGGCACAATATATTCCGAACCAACTCCATAAAAAACGGTTAAGGCAACTAAACAAACTGCTGGGGTTAATAAATGACGATACGTTTTCGGATTAAGCTTCTGCACAACTTTCTCTTCACCCCAAAATGCATAGATGAAAATACGAATAACAGAAAGTAAAACAACTAAACTAGATGCAAGGATGAAAATGCTTTGCCAAATATACTCACCTTCAAATCCGCCTTGGACAATTAAGAGTTTTCCTATAAATCCACTTAGAGGAGGAATCCCAGCTAATCCAAATGCTGCAACTAGATAGCTCCATGCTAATGCGGGGTAACTCTTCATAAGTCCACCCATTTTTCGTAAATCGGATGTGCCGGTAATTTTGATAACTATACCGATTAATAAAAATAATGCACCTTTTATTAAAATATCATGGATTAAATAAAATATAGAACCAAGCATCCCATTTTCATTCATAATAGATGCTCCAAATAATATAACTCCAACTGCAATTACAATATTGTAAATAATTATTTGTTTTACATCGAAGTATGCTAGTGCGCCTATACAACCCGTAATGATTGTGATGATAGAAATAATCATGAGTAATTCATGTGTAAAGCCCACATCAGTTGTGAAGAACAATGTATACGTCCGTATAATGGCATAAACGCCTACTTTAGTTAATAACGCCCCAAAAAGAGTGAGTATTGGCATTGGTGGAGCTGCATATGATCCTGGTAACCAAAAGAATAGAGGGAAGATTGCCCCTTTAATACCAAACACGATAAGAAAAAGTACAGCGATCACAGTGATAATACCTGCTTGTCCAATTTCCGCAAGTTTCATAGAAATATCAGCCATATTCAAAGTACCGACAACAGAATATAAGTACCCTACAGTAATAACAAATAGGGAAGAGGAGACAATGTTCACGAGTATGTACTTAATAGATTCTTTTAACTGAGCTTTTTCTCCACCTAAAACAATGAGTACATAAGAGGACATTAACAGTACTTCAAAGAAAACGAACATATTGAAAATATCGCCGGTTGTGAAAGCACCGTTTACTCCAGTTAACATGAACATAATTGCTGGATAGTAAAATGCTTTCTCTCGGTCTTCTCCAATGGAAGTAAAACTGTACCAGACTACAAACAGAGCAATGATAAGGGAAGATGTCACTAATAATACAGAGAGCATATCCGATACCATCGTGATGCCAAATGGGGGAGCCCAACTACCTAATGTAAGGGTTTGAACTCCATCTGACTTTACTTTTATTAATAGCACGATTGCGGATGCCAGTGCTAATAAGAGTCCAATCATCACAGTTATTCTCTGAGCTCTCACTTTTTTAGGGAAAAACAATAAAATAGCTGCAAAAAGGAACGGGATGAGGACTGGAAGTAATAATAAATTAATCATTGTCTTCTGTTCCTTTCATTAATTCCATATTGTCTGTACCAACTTCTTTATATGTACGATAAGCAAGCACTAAAGAAAAAGCTGTTACACCAAAACTGATTACGATAGCAGTTAATATTAAAGCTTGTGGAATTGGATCAACATAATTGGTAACTCCATCTGTTAACACGGGAGCAGCCTTTCCATTTAAACCGCCCATCGTTAAAAGTAAGAGATGTGTTCCATGGCTTAATAAACCAGTTCCGATAATAATTCGAAGCAAACTTCTAGAAAGTATTAAATAAACGGCTGCCATGAATAGAAAGCCGATTAAAATGGACATTAATATTTCCATTATTCATCTCCTCCGATCATTTGAATAATGGTCATTGTAACTCCGACAACAACTAAGTAAACGCCTGTATCAAAAAACATCGCTGTATGAATCGAGGTTACCCCAAGAAGCGGTAAGTTGAAATCGCTATACACATGAGTAAAGAAAGGGACATTAAAGAAAATGGAACCAGCTGCAGTAGCAAGAGAGGTTAACAATCCAATTGCTGTCACCACTGTGTAGTTAACTGGTAGCATTTCTTTTACCGTTTTTAAGTCAAATGCTAGTAGTAATAAAACGATTGCACTAGACATTAATAACCCACCAACAAATCCTCCGCCTGGTGCATAATGGCCAGCAAAAAAGATATGGATAGAGAATAGAAAAATAATGAAGAAAACTACTTTAGTAGTCGTTTGGATAATTAAATCATTTGTTTTCAACTTTCCTATCTCCTTTCTTTTTGGCAAGGCGTAAAGTAATCATGCCGATGATTCCAAGTGAGGCAATCGTTAATACACTGATTTCGAACAATGTATCAAATCCACGATAATCTACTAAAATAACGTTTACGATATTCTTACCACCAGCCTCCGTATATACAGTGTCTTTATAATACTGAGAGATGGAAAGAATAAGTTTTTGAGAGTGAGATGAAATAGCAATTAACGTAACCATCACACCAACTCCAAGTGCAATAATAAAATTACCTAAACGGAAACGACGATCTTCTTTTCTTTTTTCGTGTGTATTCATTTTCGGTAAATGATAAAATGCACCTAAAAATAACGCTACTGACACTGTTTCGATTACTAATTGGGTTAATGCAAGATCAGGGGCTTTAAACAGAATATAGAACAATGCAACAGTGTAACCTACAGCTCCAAGTGCGATAATAGCAGTAAGTCTTGATTTTGTAACTAGAATAGTAATAGTACTAATAACTAAAATAATCGAAATTAGTATTTCAAAGAAACGAATAGGTGCTAGATTATCAAAACTAATAGCGAATGCATCTTTAAACCACATCGTCCCACCAAGCAATACAATGATTGCAGCAAACATGTATACAAAATAGGAACGGATAGAGCCAGTCATATACATGGATGAGAAACGATTAGCTCCTCCATCCGCAAGGCGCGTCAAACCATCATACATATTGTTTAAAGTAAATTTAGATGGCAGTTTTTCGTAAACTGGAGACCATTTTGGAATCGTTTTAAATAATATAAAACCAACTAAAAATATTCCAAGCGTCATATACAAAGCAGGGGAGTGAAACCCATGCCAAGCTCTAATCGTAAATCCAACATCTGCTGGAACTCTGTAAACTAAAGGTTGTATAGCTGCTACTGCTGGTTTAATAAATGTACGCCCAACAAAATTTGGAACAAAGAATATTACTAAGACAAGTGTAGCTAATATTCCAGGTGACAAGAGCATTCCAATTGGAGCTTCGTGTGCTGCTTTGGGTAATTGTTCGGGTTTATGTTTTCCTCGAAATGTATGAAATACAAAATACAAGCTATATACAAATGTAAATACACTTGCAATCCATGCAATAACAGGGAACAAAATGCTCCAAGAATCCATTGAATAAAGATCAAAATGTTGTAGATTTAGTACAGCATCTAAAAACATTTCTTTACTCAAAAATCCGTTGAACGGTGGAACTCCAGCCATTGACAAACTTCCTATTAAGGCAATCGTGAAGCTTATTGGCATTAAACTCATTAACCCACCAAGTTTCCGGATATCTCTCGTCCCAGTTTCATGGTCAACTATTCCAGCAATCATAAACAAACTTCCTTTAAAAGTCGCATGATTGATTAGATGAAAAATGGCTGCAAACGTTGCAAATGTAAAAGTAGTTACCAAATCTCCTGTGACATGATAAGCAACCGAACCAATTCCTAATAGGGACATGATTAAACCAAGTTGACTAACGGTAGAAAAAGCAAGAATCGCTTTTAAATCTGTTTGCTTAATAGCAAAGAAAGAACCCCAGAATAATGTAAGAATTCCTATTCCAGTTACAAGCCAAACCCAAACTTCAGAAAAAGCAAAAATTGGAGTAAATCTAGCGACTAAATATAATCCAGCTTTGACCATCGTAGCTGAGTGTAAATAGGCGCTAACTGGCGTTGGGGCTTCCATTGCATCCGGTAACCAAATGTAAAAAGGAAACTGTGCAGATTTTGTAAATGCTCCAAGTAACACTAGTACAAGAGCCAATACAAAAAGGTCTCGTCCAGCAAGCGCTGGAGTTTGTCCAATCAGTTCACGAATGGAGAAAGTGTCACCAATGATTCCTAGTATTAAGAACCCTCCAAACATCATAAGTCCGCCAAATACAGTGATCATCATCGATTTTAATGCCCCAAAACGAGAAGCATCTCTCGTATACCAATATCCGATTAGAAGAAAAGAGGATATGGACGTTAATTCCCAAAAGAAATACAAACTGATTAAATTGTCAGATTGAACGACTCCTAGCATTGCGCTCATAAAAATTAATAAGTATACGTAGAAATTTCCAAGCATTTCTTTTTTCTTATCTAAATAAAAAATGGAGTATAAAATTACTAAGGATCCAATCCCAGTAATTAATAAAGAAAAAAGTAAGCTTAATCCGTCTATGTAAGAAACTAAGTATATTCCAAGAGAAGGAATCCAAGGTAGCTCTTGTATACTGGTGGTTCCACCCATAATAGCTGGTAGGTAGGAAGCATAAAAAAAGACCAATGTCACCGGAACAATTAAAACAAACCATCCTGTGTGAATACTTGGAGCTTTCTTAAATATAAAAGGAATCACCAGTGCAACAACAATCGGAATGAATATTGCAAAAACTAAGGACAAAGGAATCCTCCTTTCAAAAGTATGTATTTAAATGCATCCTAAAAATTATAACGTAAAAGTGAGGTAAATGCATGGCAAAGTAACTGAAAGCTACTTGCAGAATGTACCTTTTCTTCGATATGATACAAAAGTGTACATAATTAAAATATGAGGAGCAGTTATGAAGAACCCATATGTGTTTGGATTTTTACCTTTAATTACCATTTTATTATTCAGTTTATCTTTTTCCATCTTTACAATGAATAAAGCACTGGATCTTTTTAAAGTTATCGGTGTCTATAGTGGTATGAGAGAGTTTCTGTCGGATTTGGAATTGAAGTTATTTTTACTCATTATTTTTGCACTCATTTATTTTATGCTTTTTTCTGCTTTCAAGTTAATTGCTGAAACGATTCATGAATTAGGTATGTTATTTTTCTCGAGGGATTTAGAGGGTAAGACAATTTCACAAGCTCGAGGCGGGTACGTTATCTTTTTTATTGGAGCGGTGGTTTCTGCAATAGGTTTTCAATCCCTTCCAATATTGCTTGTGGTCTTTCTTTCGACAGCATTCATTTATTTTGTCTATGTCGTATTTAAATTAAGCAGTTCAATGAGTTTGATGGGGACAGTGGGTTTGATCATGTTTGAGATACTTGTTTGGAGCCTTTTTTTAGCATTAGTAATCTATGTCATTATTAAACTTTATAACGGAGTAATGGCAAGCTTACCATTTCTTTAATATCAGAAAAAGATTCATTTAAATTTATATGTGATGAACAACTTGCTTTCCGTTCCGGCGCTCGCTTTCCGCGGGCATGGCTTGAGCCTCCTCGTTCGCTTCGCTACCTGCGGGGTCTCAAGACTCATGCAATTCTCGCAGGAGTCGAGCACCTGCACTCCAAACAACAACGAACACTAATCAAGGGGACTTATCAATAACCTTTAAAATTAATTACTTTATTAGGAATTTCTACTTAAGCATTATGTCTTCATATATTCCAGGAGTGCCAAGGACAACTCCACATCGTGTGGCAACGCCTTCGTGACCAATATCCTGTTGGCCTCCGACTGGAGTCGCCACCTTTCACTACAATCCATTAAGTGAGTACTTGTCATTGTTTATCAATAGGGCAAGTGGAACCATAAAAAATAGATAGTAACCATTAATAAAGAAGCGTTGAGCGGACGAAATTGCATCTTCGTCCGCTTTTAAAAGTATAGGAAAGGATATATTCACTCATTATCCAAACCTAATGCACCTAGTATCTACACATCTCAAGAGGGCGACGGACAAACAATAACCACAAGATTACCGAAAAAAATGTAGCTGGAAGTGACGCAGTCACTTCCAGCTACATAATTCCAACGGTAATAGTGTAGCCAATGTTTCGTCCAAAGCACTCTGGAAGTAGTAAAGACAAGTTGCACTTAAAAGATGCTTGCGTTTTTCTTATTTTTCAAAGTTATTTTTATGAAGATTTGATTCAGTTATCTAATAATGAAGGTTCAAAAAATATATCTTTTTAATTGACTAACGATATTATTCAATTCATGCTCTTTTCCAATAAAGTCCAGCAAAGCATGAATAAGAATGGACTTAGGTGCCTCTTTTGTAAGTTCCTCCTGAAGCAAAGCGATCGCATCGTTTAGCTCCGTTTTTCGGAAATTTGTTATAGGAAGCTCTTTAACGGTAGATAATAAGTTTCCAAGCAAATATGTTCGATATTCTTCAACTGGAATTGATTTTTCTGCTATCTCATATTGCATATAATTGTCCATTAAAGAATTTTGCAAGATCGGCTTTGTTTTCTTTTGTACGATACATTCGGATAGTTCTTCGATTCGATCAGCGATATAAACCGCAATATTTCTGCTATTCAGCGGTTTGTTTTCGTATAGCACAAGGAAAATAAATTCCCTCGCAATACCGTTATACATGATAACTAAATCCCAAATATTAGGACATATTACTTCTCCTAGAAATCGAATCAAACTCTCCTTACTGTATTTTAGATGATTTGCTCTTAAACGAAGGAAGTACGGGGCATAATGTCCCTTTGAAGTGTTCATTTTTTTGATATCATGCATAATGAATTTATTATTTAGGAAAAATTCGAAATGACATTCGGTTTCGAGAATAAATACCTCCCTCAAGGATCGTGTTGCATCTCCTCGAATTTTTTCAATTTTAGTGTACATGGCCATCTGTTGTGAATCGTGAAAAGCAATATATAAATCTTCTTTTGATGGGAAAAATTTATATAAAGACCCTTTGGCAATTCCACAATCATCTGCTATTTCTTGTATGGAAGTAGCTTCGTAGCCATTCTCTGAAAAATGTCGAGTAGCAGATTCAATAATATTTTGTCTGATAATGCTCAAGGTTTTCCTCCATATAAAAAAATATTTGACATTGAATTTAAAAAAAGTAGAATAAAAAAGTAACCTTTGACTGGATAGTTTTTCTAAAAAACTATAGGTCAATAGTAAAACGTTCAACATATTTGGTCAAGGAAAGGAATTAACTTATGTCAACACAAAACACTGCTTCGGCAGAGCAACAGCCTGAGTTTTCAGTAAAGGCACTTATTTTGCCTCTTATGGCCGTAATTATAGGGATGATTATGGTTATTCTGGATAGCACGGTCGTTAATGTAGCAATTCCCAATTTACAAGCATACTTCGATACTACACTTAAAACAATCCAGTGGACAATTACAGGTTATACACTTTCCCTTGCCGCAGTGATTCCGCTTGCGGGGTGGTTAACTGATAGGTTCGGGGCAAAGCAAGTTTTTCTAACTACAATTGCTTTGTTTACTATTGGTTCGGTTCTTTGTTCTCTCGCTCAGACTTCAGAACAGCTTGTTCTTTTCCGAGTTATTCAAGGACTTGGAGGAGGAATGGTTTCTCCAATAGGAATGGCCATGATCTTTAAGCTTTCTCCACCCGAGAAGAGGGGATCTGTAATGGCGATGCTGGGTATTCCTATGCTTCTTGCACCAGCAGCTGGACCGATTTTGTCAGGATGGCTTATTGGTCTTGCATCATGGCACTGGATATTCCTTATTAACCTTCCAATAGGAATTGCAGCATTATTAGTTGGCTTGAAGTATTTGCCGATCATTGAGCGACATAAAACACCAGCCCTTGATGTTTGGGGAATGATATTGGCACCGATTGCCTTCTCCATGCTTGCGTTCGGTATGAGTGAAGGTGGTACGGATTGGACTTCTACAAGAACACTAACCGGGTTAATCGTCGGTGGTGTCGCACTTGCAGTGTTTATTTTCGTGGAGCTTCGTCAGAAACAACCACTTCTTGAGCTTCGTGCATTTGGTTCATCTGATTTCACAAGAGGTGTAATCTTAACTTGGATTTCTCAAATTGCGCTGATGGGTTCCATTCTGATGGTTCCATTGTTCTTGCAAAATCTTCTAGGTTATACACCACTGGAAAGCGGGTTAACGACTCTTCCGATGGCACTTGCATCTGTTGTGTTTATGCCAATTGGAGGTAAGCTATTTGATAAAGTGGGGGCTCGTCCGTTAGCTTTTGTTGGATTAATTATTATTTCAACCGCTTTATTCTTATTGTCTAAAATCGATTTAGATAGCACAAGGACTACGCTGATGCTGCCACTGGCTATGATGGGATCTGGTATGGGGTTATCGATGATGGCACTTAATACACATGTATTAAATTCTGCTCCTCGTAAACTTGTAAGTCGGATAACACCGCTTACAACAGCTACTCAGCAAGTAGTAATGTCTTTCGCAATTGCTGGATTAACAGGTTTCTTAACTTCTCGAACTACTCACCATATGGTTGAAGCGGGAGCGAACGCTAACTTGGCCCAAAGCTCCGCATTGGCGTTCGGTGATATTTTCTTGCTTACCTCATGTATTGCTGCATTTGGTATACTCATGAGTCTTACCTTGCGCAAACCGCGTTTGAAGGACGATCATGAAGGGGATAATGAAGAAAAACCGGATGCAACGATGATGATGGGGCATTAAATATAAATTTATCATTCCTTTTTTTAAAGCAAGTTCCCATTTAATTAGAATAAAAGAAGCTACAAATTCGTAGCTTCTTTTATTCGTTCGTCATAATTTTATTGAAAATCGAAAGGTGAATTTTTTTCGATTCGATTGGTTTCATATTCTTTGGCATATCATAGCCTATCCATACTGCAGATGTATATTTATCTGTTAGCCCGGCGATCCAATAGTCATAAAAATCATTTGTTGTTCCTGTTTTTGCACCTACATAGGTAGATGGAATAGATATTCCTCTTCCGGTACCATTTTGAACAACGTCTGAAAGTAGTGCCCTCATTGTTTGTACCGTTTTTGGTGACCAAACTTCTACTTTTTCTTCATTCCATTCATATAAAATATTCCCACTTTTATCAGTTACTTTGCGTATTGCATGAGCAGGTTTGTACATACCATTTGAAAAACTAGTGTAAGCATCCGCCATTTCTAATACCGTTACACCGTTTGTCAGTCCACCTAGTGCAGCAGCATACGAATGATCTTCTTTTGTAATATGGCTAAATTGAAACTGGTTTAATTTATCAAAAGCATTGTCGATTCCTACAGTTTCTAGCAATCTAACTGCAGGGGTGTTATGGCTTAAACGGAATGCTTGTTTAATTGTTACATAACCGTATACTCTTCCTCCATAGTTTCTAGGACAATAATTACCTATACATAGTTTCCCACCATTAATTGTGTTATTAGGAGTAAGTGTAGTAGTTTCAAAGACTGGTGCATACACAAGTAATGGTTTAAGTGCTGACCCAGGTTGGCGAACTGCCTGATATGCACGATTAAAATCGAACTTTTTATAATCTTTACCGCCAAAGATGCTAACAATTTCTCGTGTATCATTGTTTATGACAACTGATGCAGCTTGCAAGTCAGGTGTTTTATATAGTAAATGGTTTATATATTTTTCATCGTTTTGTTGTTTTAAAGGGCTAAGAGCTGTATAAACCGAAACACCCTGTGCAATAACAGCGTTCACTTTTGTTTGAAGTTCATTTTCGAAAATAAGTTTTTGCTGCTCATTTTGAGCAGTATTCATTTTTTCGATAAAACCTTCTTTTTCAGCAATTAGGGTTTTTAATTCTTCCAATACATATGTGCCATAGGCAGGGTAAAGTTGTTTTTTTGTTTTTGTAAGTAGAACAATTGGTTGGCTTTTTAATGTTTCTCCGTAATCTGCAGTTATTTTCCCTTTTTTCACTAAAACATCTATAAGCAATTCTTGACGCTTTTTAGTAGCTTCAAAGTGTTCTAGAGGATTATAAATTTTCGGGTTGTTTGGTATCGCACTAATAAATGCAAGTTCTGCTTCAGATAATTGATTTAGTGGTTTCCCAAAATAATAAGTTGCAGCTGCCCCAATTCCATATACTTGGTTACTAAAATAGATTTCATTTAAATAATTTGCTAGGATTTCTTCTTTCGTAGATTGCTTTTCCATTTCATAAGCATAGACAAGCTCCGTTACTTTACGTTCATACGTCTTTTCAGTAGATAAGTACCTTAACCTAACTAATTGTTGAGTAATCGTACTTGCTCCTTGATCTTTTGAATTTGCGGAAGCATTAGCAAATACAGCTCGGAAAATTGCACTAAAATTAAAACCAATATGGTTGTAAAATTCCACATCTTCACTTTGAATAAACAACTCTTGCACAAACAAAGGAATAGACTCAAGTGGAAGTGGATCTCTCCATTCCACATAATCCTCTGAAAAAGTATGCTCGTTCTCATCTAATAAAACGATTGGAGATGATATGACTGGACTGGAAAGTTGAATTGATTGTGCTAACTCTTCATTAAAAGAAGATGCCGCAAGTAATTCAGAATGAATGAATGAGTACAATATCCAAATGATTGGAAAACATATAATGATGAATAAAAAACCTATTAGTTGGCGCATTTGTTGGACTCCAATTCCTTATGAACTAGTTGCTTTTTCATGCATTTCTTCTTCTAATAAAACATTTTCAAAATCTTGGACAGGTTTCTTCCTTGCAAAATAAATAATAAAAAATGCAATTAGGAATAAAGCTCCAGTAACAAAGAAAACGGAAGAAATTCCTATATATCCACTGATGAAACCACCAAACATAGGTCCAATTATATTTCCTAAAAAACGAAAACTTGTATTATAGCCCATTAATTCTCCTTGCACCTCAATAGGAGCTTCTCGTCTAATAAGTGCAGTTGTAATAGGTATTAGTCCACCCGAAGCAATACCGAAAAGAAGACGGAGAACAATGAGTTGCCATAAAGCAGTTACAAAAGCCATGGGAACAATGAAAATAAATGCAATTACAAGAAGTGCAGATAACACTTTTTCGTATCCGATTGAATCTCCTAGTTTTCCCCATACTCTCGCAAATAATAAGCTTCCTACTCCTGTTGCACTAAATGTTATTCCCGCAAGGAAAGCAACTTCATTGGAATTTGTTAAATGAGAAACATATAAAGATAAAAGTGGTTGAATACTAAATAAGCCGATTTGTATAAGGGAAGTGATCATTAGCACATTCAATATCAAACGGTGATGAAAAATACCTGAGATAACCGTTTTTCTAGAATATTCATGATCGCCTTTTTTCTTTTCTTTTCTTAATTCTTGTACTCCGAAAATAACTAGTAGAGCGGCAGCAGATACAGCGCTAGCCGTAATAATAAATGTATATTGAAATCCAAATGTATCAGCTAAAAACCCACCGATTACTGGACCAAATAAGGTTCCAGAAACACTTCCCATTTGCAACGTACCCATCGTTTTCCCAGCAATATTCTTAGGAGTTTGAGAACTAATGAATGCGAGAGAAGTTGGGATAAATCCAGTAACGATTCCCATAAATAAACGAAGCACAAAGAAAGCTTCCACGGAATGGACAAATCCCATTAATAGCACACTTATTGCAATGCCGAATCCATTAATAATAAGGATAGGCTTGTACCCATATTTATCGGCTATTCGTCCCCATATAGGAGACATAATGAATGCAGAAACAAAAGTAGCTCCAAAAATTAGTCCAGCCCATTTCTGGGTATATGCATCAGAAAAATCGCCCATCGTTTTAATGTATAGAGATAAAAATGGCATTATCATCGTCATTGTTCCAGATACTAAAAAGTTTGAAAAAAACATAATGATAAAATTTCTTTTTTGTACGCTCACCCAAATCCCTTCTTTCTATTTGTTGCGTACTTTCTAAATCTTATTATAGGACATTTCGTGAAGCTAAGAAAGTTAGATACTTTGACACTGAAAAACGCTTTTCATTATGGTAAACTAATTTGGGGTGAATGATTCATGAAGAAAATCATTTTTTTATGTTTAATAATTGCTGTATTAAGCTTAGGTGCATGCGGACAAAAAACTTCTGAAACGAAAAACGATGCTGCATCAACAGAAAATGAAACAAAGCTAGATAATAAAGAGGACAAGACAACAGCACAAGAAGGAGAGAAAACAATGTATCCACAACTTTCAACAGAAGTTGCTTCTAACGAAGCTTTAGTTATTATGAACACATCAATGGGATCTATTAAAATTAAGTTGTTCCCAGAACTTGCTCCTAAAACAGTTGAGAACTTTTTAACACATGCAGAAAATGGTTATTATAACGGTATCATTTTCCATCGTGTAATTGAGGATTTTATGATTCAAGGCGGAGATCCGACGGGAACTGGTATGGGTGGAGAAAGTATATACGGTCAAGAATTTGAAGATGAATTTTCTATGAATCTATTTAATTTTAGAGGGGCACTTTCTATGGCAAATGCTGGGCCTAACACGAATGGTAGTCAATTTTTTATCGTTCAAGCATCAGAAGCACCAGCCTCTGCCGATGAATTGAAATCACGCGGATGGCCGGAAGAGATTGCAGAAGCATATGTAAAGATGGGTGGAACTCCTCATTTGGATCAAAAGCACACAGTATTCGGACAAGTCATCGATGGGATGGATGTTGTTGACAAAATCGCAGCAGTAGATAAAGGTGCAAATGACAAGCCACTAGAAGATGTTACGATTGATTCGATTGAAATTGTGCAAAAATAAATAGGGAAGTGTCGAGATGTTTCATTTTTTACAGCTAGGTTTTTTATACTTATATTTTCCTGAAGACAAACGAGAATACATTCCTGTTGTGATTGAATTATTTATACTAATAGGTATTTGCATACTATTATTTAGATGGTTAATGAAAAAATCTAATAGAGATGCAGAGAAAGCTAGAGAAATAGAAGCACAAGTAATGCAAGCTAAAAAAGAACAAATGGAAAAGGATTCAACTCAAAACTGAGTTGAATCCTTTTATTATGGGTCTATAATTATGTTAATGCTTTTATAAATCGTGCGACTCCATCTTCTACAGTCACTCTTGGGCAAGCTACATTCATACGTAAAAAGCCATTTCCAACTTCCCCGTATTTTGTACCTGGCTCCAGTGCTAGCTTCCCTTTACTTAAAAGAAGTTCCATCATTTCTTTTTCAGATAATCCGGTGTCACGATAGTCAATCCACAATAAATAGGTACCCTCTGGTTTCGACACTTTTATCCCATTTACTTTGGTCGTTAATTCATTCACAACATAATCCATATTAGACGATAAAACTCTTAAAAGTTCCTCAAGCCAAGCTTCACCATATTCATAAGCAGCTTGAAATGCAGTCAAAGAGAAGACGTTCAATTCCATTTGTCCTCGCATCAAAGCTTGTTCTTCTAATACATTTCTTTTTTGATCATCAGGAACAATAATTGTAGCAGCTTGTATTCCTGCTAAGTTAAACGTTTTTGTAGGTGCAAAGAAAGTAATGATATTATTAGGATTTTCTGCAACCGATAAAATTGGAATATGCTTGTTTGGTTTAAAAACTAAATCGGAGTGGATTTCATCTGACAAAACTAAAACATTATTACTTTGACATAATGCAGCTATTTTCGTTAAGTCTTCCTTACTCCACACTTTTCCACCTGGGTTGTGCGGGCTACAAAGTATAAATGCTTTTACACCTGATTTTAATTTCTCTTCAAATGCATCAAAATCTATTTCTAATGATCCATCTTGTTCGATAAGTCTGCAAGTTTCAACAACTCTTCCTAGTTTTTCAGGTACATTTGTAAATGGGGGATATACCGGTGTATGAATAAGGACTTTGTCTCCTACTTCTGTAAAAGCTTCAACAACTGCTGCTATTGAAGGAATAACCCCTTGCTGAAACAAGATCCATTTATTTTCTATTTTCAATTGGTGCTTTTTTTGTAACCAGTTAGTGAGAGAAGCTTTTGCTTCTTCCGGTGCCAAAGAGTAACCAAAAATAGGATGGTCCAATCGTTTATGTAATGCATCGGTAATAGATGAAGGAATCGCAAAATCCATATCTGCAATCCACATGGGTAGTACTTCGGATGCATCTGGAATTGAATAAATGTCTTCCACTAAATCCCACTTTATTGAATGTGTATTACGTCTTTGAAAAACAGTTGTAAAATCAGACAAATTAATTCCCTCTTTCATTTTAAGATTAATATGTTATTATAACCCTAACTAATAAAAACTAGTAAGGTGAAAATTTATGGACTCAATTGAAATGAATCGAAAAGCTGTTTGGACATTACAAGAATGGGACCCATTCGATATAGGTGTCGATAGTTATGACGCAGAAGCTGCAGATGTAGTTGCAGATCTTCAAACTATTGACCATCCGTCTGAATTGGCAAAACGAATTCAAACTATTTATGAACATTCGTTTGAACAGTGGATTCCACTAGAAAAATGCGTGGAAATTTCGTACAAATTAATCGCTTTAAAATATGAGATGAAATGCATAATCTAAAAAGAAAAAGCTTTCGGTATAGAAACCGAAAGCTTTTATGCGTTTTGGAGACCGTCTAATAAATTTGAAGCAGGAACTTCTAATGCATTTGACAGTTTAAGTAGTGTTTGTACAGAAGGAGTTTCATTGCCTGCTTCATAAGCTTCAAGCTTTCCAGTACCAATTCTTGTTTTTAGTGCAAGTGTTTCTAATGAAATGTTGCGTTCTTCTCTTAATTGACGTAATTGTTCATGTAATTCTTTTTTCATTATTACATCCATCCTTTCAAAGAAGTCTTAAGTTATTAGTATATTATATCACAAACTTTTTAGAACATCATTTTTGAAAGAACGTGACAAATATTTTGTGTATATCACTAAGAAACCAGTACCGCGGATTTCAGTTTCAGGTGGACGCGTTCCGCGGGGGCGCCGCTTTCGCGTTCGTTGTGATTTCTCATCTGCCCCACAGAGGAACAAAGGCTAAGAGCGCCACATCGTGTGGCAACGCCTTCGTGACCAACATCCTGTTGGCCTTGGAGTCGCCACCTTTTACAATCCACAGTGCAAACAAGAAAAGACAATATGCCTAATCGAAATAATAAGCTTGTGCTTTCTTGTTGGTCGAGAAGACTAAAGCCATGCACGCTGAAAGCTACGATATTTCTACGGTGTCTTTTCTCATTAAAACAATTTAATTATTCCTTGAATAAAGACGATTATAATGGCGATTGGTGCAGCGTATCTAACAATAATATGCCAAGCGTGTAAAAGGAAATTATTAAGCATCAATTCATTTGAGAGTTCCGATTTTTTAAGTACATATCCAGCAAATAACGAGATAAATAAGGCTCCTAGTGGTAATCCAAAACTGCTTGTGATGAAATCTGCAAAATCAAAAATGGACATTCCTAAAATGTGAATATCCGATAGTACTCCAAAAGATAAAGCGCTAGGTATACCTACTAAAAAGATGAAGAACCCATATATCCAAGCAGCACGTTTTCTACGGTCATATTTTGATTTGATCCCAATAGAAACAACTATTTCTAGCATGCTGATAGAAGAAGTGAGCGTTGCAAATAATAACAAAATAAAAAATAATATTAAGAAAAACTGACCAAATATTATTTGCTTAAACACAGCTGGTAAAATGATAAATACTAATCCAGGACCCGAATCTGGAGAGAAACCAAGAGCAAAAACAGCAGGGAAAATTACAAGACCAGCCATTATGGAAATTCCAATATTAAGTAGAGATACACTGAGAGATGAACTCCCTAAATTAGTCTCTTTTGGTAAATACGATGCATATGTAATCATTGCTGAAACGCCGACACTTAATGAAAAGAATGCTTGTCCTAAAGCAAGTAGTGCAGTTTTCCATGTGAAGTATGACCAATCAGGTACAAAGAGAAATTTGACTCCTTCCATTGCGCCCTCTAGTGTTAAGGAACGAATTGCTAATACAACAAAGAATATAAGTAGAAGGGGCATCATCCATTTACTTGCCTTCTCAATCCCACTCTTAATACCACCAGATACAATCCAAATCGTTAAAAGTATGAATACACCTTGTCCAATCAATACTTCTAGCGGATTAGAAATAACTGAACTAAAAAGGTCCTCATAAAATGATTCGCTCGTCCCATTTAAACTAAACGTGATTGCTCTCATTAAATAAGATAAAATCCATCCACCTACAACACTGTAAAAAGATAATATGATAAAAGAAAAAATAAACCCTGACCAACCAACTATAAACCATGGCTTTCCAGGTGCTAGTTTTTTAAATCCAGTTACCGGATCTGCTTGTCCCTTTCTTCCAATAATAAATTCCGCAAGTAAAATAGGTAGCCCAATTAAAATTGTACATACGATAAATAGTAATACGAACACACTACCACCATTTGTTCCTGCCATATAGGGGAACTTCCAAATCGCTCCTAAGCCTATTGCACTTCCAGCGGCAGCTAATATAAAACCTATCTTCGATCCAAAATGATCTCTTTTTTCCAAAGTAATTCCTCCTTTTGTAGGACTGTCTTATTGTACACGAGGTTTTTATGAAAATGTATCCATAATTGTGAAACATAATTGAACGATCTTTCGTAACACCTATATATAGAGAGCGAGGGGGAGCAATGTCAGAATTCGAACTTATCGAGCGAGCGCAGCAAGGAGACAAAGTTGCTTATTCAGAGCTCATTCAAAAACATCATCGAACCGTTGAAAAATTTGCATTTCAATGTGGCGTGAAAGTAAATGATATACCCGATGTCACACAAGAAGTCTTTGTAAAGCTTTATCGTTTTTTACATCAGTTTAAACGTGAGCGATTTACAACATGGTTATACAAAATAACATTAAATACAACGAGGGATTATTACCGAAAAGAATCAAAAGAGAAAGAAAAGGAAGAAAAACTAAATAATGAAGTTGGGATGAAATATTCCGTAAAATCAGCAGAAGATAGAGTAGTTGTTTTTGAGGAAGATAGAGAACTGCATTATGCAATCCAATCACTAGATGAAAAATATCGAAACCCAATTATTCTGTTCTATTTTCACGATTTATCATACGAACAAATCGCAGATGTTTTAAACGTCCCGCTAACGACAGTCAAAACTAGATTACTCCGTGCAAAAGGACAACTAAAACGCTTACTTTCAAAGAATGGGGGTGCAAAGCATGGACGATAGAGAACTTGAAGAACGATTAGATTTATTGAAATCATCCTATGAAAGAGTACCTTCTAATTTCGATGCGGACGAAGTATTAAGCAAGCTCGAAGATGAGAAAGTACAATCTATAAATGTAGAAAGACACAAATCTTTAAAATGGCAAAAAGTAACCATTTGGGCTGTTAGTATAGCTAGTTTATTTATTATCGGAATACTTGGAAGTTCGTATTTATTAAAAGAAAATGCAATACAAGGAGAAGAGCAACTAAGCGAATCTGCCAAAGAATTTATTGATAGATTGAAAAAAGAGTATCCAATAGCAAGAGAAAAAAGACGAGAGGTGCTGAATCTACCTGAAGAAGAGTTTTCACAAATTGAGTTGATAAATTCTGCAGATAGTTATTTTCAATACATCACGGATTCAAGATACCATCCTCTTTACTATAATTCGTCCTTTAATCAAGATGAAGCTTATAAAAGCATTATAGACAAAATAAAACTTCCATCTGAAATGGTTACAGAAATAAAGAAGCAAGATACCTTAGATAAGGCCGAAACTATTGAGTTTTTAAATGCGTACAACTTAAAAGTCAATTCCTTTAAAGAATATGCGAACGAAAAGTTAGATGAACAGAAAGATGAACTTTCTGCTTATAAAGTGAATGGTTTATATAAGATTAATAAAATATTGGAAAATGAACGATTTCTCTCAAAGGATTTCCATAACTTGAGGAAAAACGCAGAATCCCAAGGCCTTAAAATGGAGATAATCGAAAATGGATTAGATATTCGTTTTACATTTGATTTTGAGCAGTATTATTCTGAGATTTTTTCTATAAAACTAGATCCAATTTCTAAGGGCTATTTACTCATGATGCAACAAGCGCCATTTACTTATGCATCGGAATTAATATATCCGTTGTATGAAACAATGACTACGTTATTAAGTATGGAAGATTACCTATTGGATGAGTACGTGAAAACTAATGGGGATTCCAAAATGGAAACTTATTTTACAAGTGTATTTTATTTATTAGTGAAAGGTACAATCGAGAATCCTGTATTTGATGAAAATGGCGTTGTTAAAGAGGAATACAAAAAGATTTGGAGGACTATGGCAAATGAAGAAACGAATTCGCCTTCTCCTTATCTATTAATTCCAATAGTTAAAGAATTTGAGCAATCGGGATGGAAAAAGTCCGAAGCGTGGGACGATTTCTCTTATGGTGATATTGTAGATGCGCTTCATCTCGCTAAAAATGGTGATTTGGAGCAGTTTATGCCGGAGAGATTGGCGGTCAAAAATTCTGAAACTGAAACACTAGTGGATAATGACTTCTTACAGCGTGTCCATGGATTGTATAAATCATTCGCAAAGACTCATGATCAAACAGTATTGAAAAATGCCAAACCAGAAGAAATTGTTGGATTATATTATTATTGTTCACAACTAGAAGATGAGGAATCGAAATATGAACTCTATATTAAAGATGATCAATATGTTCAAATTCCAAAAGAAGAATATATGAATGCTCCGCATGAAAAAATACCGGATTTAAGTAAGGAGTTTTCTTCTCTACGTTTTGAACAACGCTCAAATAAAGAGGGGTATGTAGTATTAACTCTCCATCCAGACCGTACGCTTAATTTGGAAGACAGGGAAATTGGATTTGGGGTTATTCAAACAGAAAACGGTTGGCGAGCAGCCTTTATGCCAACCCAGTGATTTTTGCTAGCTCTCTTTCTACTATGTTATAATTTAACATGACCGTTAGGGTAGATACGAACATAGACGAGTAGGGAGTGAACAAGATGATCAAAGATTTTACGGTAGGAGATGTTGTTAAGGGAAAAGTTACTGGCATTCAACCTTATGGCGCATTCGTCAGTTTAGATGAAGAAACTCAGGGACTTGTGCATATTTCTGAAATAACTTACGGCTATGTGAAAGAAGTAGGTGAATTTTTAACTGTAGGTCAAGAAGTAGAAGTAAAAATTTTAGAAGTAGATAATGAATCAGGGAAGATAAGTTTGTCCATTCGGGAACTACAAGAAAAACCAGCTATTCCTAAAAAAGATGACAAGCCACGTAAAACACTTCAAGCTCGAGTTGCCGAGCATGATCAAGAAGGGTTTAACACATTAAAAGAAAAATTAGCAGGATGGATAAAACAATCAATCCGCTAATAATTGAAAAGGGATTCCGATTATTGTTAACTAACAATAACCGGGGTCTCTTTTTTTACAGAGATAATAAGAAAGATTGAAGCGGAGGCGGCGACTTCTGCGGGAATAGCAGATGTTTTCTGCACCGAAAGCGAAGCGGCAGGTGCATGAGCGGAAGGCCACACAGGAACGCAGGAGAGGGAAGGAAGGCTAAAGGCGCCTCTTCCCTGAGGCAACGCCTTCATGACCAACATCCTGTTGGCCTAGGAGACTGAAGCTATGCCCGCGAAAAGCGACCGCCATAGCGGAAATCGACGGCATTTCTAAGTTAGTATCTTTGCTCGGTTTTTCTTACTCTCATTATTATTATAATTATTTCTTCATTTTTCTAAGTCGGTATTGTAAATTTTGGCGGCTCATACCTAATGCTTCTGCTGCTTTTGTTATGTTCCCATCATATTTATCTAATGCTTTTTGTAGATAATACGTCTCTGCTTCTCTAAGGTATTCATCTAATGGCAGCATGTCTTTTTCGGAAGTTACTACAAAATCCTCTGCTTTTTTAGTTGTTTCATTAAAATCTTGTACCTTTAACTTGAAATGAAGAGGTAGCATATCAAATTTCAACACTTGCTCCGTAGTTATCATGGAACTAATTTCATCTAATAGTAGTTCCAGTTCCTTCAAGTTTCCTGGCCATTCGTATGTTAAAAATGCTTGAATGACTTCTTCCTCTATTTCATTAATAGTGGAACCATAACGATTGAGGTATCGATTAAAGTAATCATGTGTAAAAGGCAAAATATCATCCGTACGATTACGAAGTGCTGGAATCGTAATAGTAACCGTTGCAAAGTAATAGTACAGTTCTTTGCTTAATTTATTTGTAGATATTAAATCGATAGGATCTTGACCGATACTGGCGATAAATAAATTATTCCCACTTTTATTTGAGTTTAAAATTTGCAATAGCTGATTTTGTAATTCTAGGGATAATAAATCGATTCTTTCACAAAATATTGTACAGTTTGTGATATGTTCTAGCTCTTTTTTAAACTTGTTAATTAAGTGTTTATCCGAACTATGGCAAAAAAGAGAAATAAATTGATTGTTCGCTGGAGATAATTGATTGTGAATCCCTTCAGCAATTAAGTCTTTCCCAGTACCAGCTTCCCCAATTAATAATACAGGCATTCGGACATGAGCGGCTTTAAGTGATCGTTCTAATACTTCTTGCATGGATAGGGAAACGGCTGTGACGGTAGAAAGGGTGATTGGTTCATTGTACCGTTTCAATGGTTGATAAATTAGTTTTTCTAATGCAGTAATATCTCTAGAAAATTCAACTGCTCCAATAAGTTCCCCTTCTTCCAAAACAGGGTATGTATCATTAATAGTAGTTATCTCCTGCCCGTTACGATTCCAATAAGTCTGCTTAACGCGTAAAACCGGTTCTCCACTATGAAGAACTTTTAACAATGTACTATCCTGTTGTTCAAATTGAAAAAGTTCTAATATAGTTCTATCTACTACATCAACAGAATTTAAACCTTCTATTTCTTTCATTTTTTCGTTATAAATCACTGTTTTTCCTGTAGTATCTACCGCGTGGATACCAATGGATACTTGTTCAGTAGCGAATTTATAAAAAGGAAGAAGTTTAACTAATTTCAAGTTCATTTGGCTCACCTCAAAAAAAATTTCAACATTTTAGAATTTAATACTTGAAAAACGCAACAATCTTTTGCATTATTATATATGTAAACGGATTAAAAGAGCAAATAATTTTTGCACTAAATTTTAAGGAGGATTTTACATGATAGATTATAAACATGAAGCATTCACAGATTTCTCTAAAGAAGAAAACAAAAAAGCAATCAAAGAAGGATATAAAGTAGTTGAAGCATACCTTGGTGAAGAGTACCCGTTAATCGTTGGCGGTGAAAGAATTACTACAGAAGGTAAAATTACTTCTTATAACCCAGCAAATAAAGAGCAAGTTGTAGGTATTGTTTCAAAAGCAACTAAAGATATTGCATCTAAAGCGATGGAAATTGCAGATGAAACATTTAATACATGGAAAAAAGTAAAAGCAGAAGTACGTGCAGACGTTCTTTTCAAAGCAGCAGCTATTATGCGTCGTCGTAAAGCTGAATTCTCTGCATTATTATCAAAAGAAGCAGGAAAAACATGGGTGGAAGCTGACGTAGAAGCAGCTGAAGCAATTGACTTCTTAGAATACTATGGTCGCGAAATGCTACGTTTAAAAGATGGAGCACCAGTTCAAAGTCGTCCAGGAGAATATAACCGTTATGACTATATTCCTTTAGGTGTAGCTGTTGTTATTTCCCCATGGAACTTCCCATTTGCAATTATGGCTGGTACTACAGTTGCTGCAATGGTAGCAGGTAACACAGTTCTATTAAAACCAGCTTCAACAACTCCAGTTGTTGCATATAAATTTATTGAAGTGTTAGAAGAAGCGGGTATGCCTGCTGGAGTTGTAAACTTCATTCCTGGTTCAGGTGCTGAAATTGGTGATTTCTTAGTTGAACATCCACGCACTCGTTTAATCAGCTTCACTGGTTCTCGTGATGTTGGTTTAGGTATTGTAGAAAAATCATCTAAATTATCTCCAGGTCAAATCTGGATTAAACGTTCGATCCTTGAAATGGGTGGTAAAGATACAATCGTAGTAGATAAAGAAGCTGATTTAGAATTAGCTGCTCAATCGATCGTAAAATCTGCATTCGGTTTCAGTGGTCAAAAATGTTCTGCATGTTCACG
This sequence comes from Psychrobacillus sp. NPDC058041, assembly GCF_042885655.1. NCBI lineage: Bacteria > Bacillati > Bacillota > Bacilli > Caryophanales > Bacillaceae > Psychrobacillus > Psychrobacillus sp. NPDC058041. The sequence goes on along the minus strand of NZ_JBHVRO010000013.1, from coordinate 6,910 downwards.
TGCTGTAATCGTAGAAGATGTATATGAGCAAGTAGTGAATCGTGTAGAAGAATTAACAAACGCGTTAACAGTTGGTATTCCTGATAATGATGAGCATTTTGTTGGTCCAGTTATCGATGGTGCTTCATTCAATAAAATTATGAGCTATATCGAAATCGGTAAAGGTGAAGGTCGCCTTGTTACTGGTGGTACTGGGGACGATTCAAAAGGATTCTTTATCCAACCAACAGTAATCGCTGATCTTTCTCCAACTGCTCGCATTATGCAAGAAGAAATCTTTGGTCCAGTTGTAGGTATTACAAAAGCAAAAGATTTCAACGAAGCAATCGAAATTGCAAACAACACAGAGTACGGCTTAACAGGTGCAGTTATTACAAATAACCGCATGAACTTAGAAAAAGCACGCGAAGACTTCCATGTTGGTAACCTTTACTTCAACCGTGGATGTACTGGTGCAATTGTTGGATACCAACCATTTGGTGGATTTAACATGTCTGGTACAGATTCAAAAGCTGGTGGACCAGACTATATTCAACTTCACATGCAAGCAAAATCAACTTCTGAAATGCTTTAATTTTATTGAGCATAGCCTGCTCTATAAATAGGATAATTTGATTTAAAAAGGTAGACCATCATGTCGATGTGTCTACCAACTATTATAAAAAAGAGGAGTATGAAACCATGACAATTTCACAACAAGTTATTGAACAAACTAATAAATTTGGTGCAAATAACTATAACCCACTTCCAATCGTTGTTTCAGAAGCAGAAGGAGTTTGGGTTAAAGATCCAGAAGGAAACAAATACATGGATATGCTTTCTGCCTATTCTGCAGTTAACCAAGGGCATCGTCATCCAAAAATCATTCAAGCTCTAAAAGATCAAGCTGATCGTGTAACGTTAACTTCTCGTGCATTCCATAATGACCAATTAGGTCCATGGTATGAAAAAGTTAGCAAATTAACAGGTAAAGAAATGGTATTACCAATGAATACTGGTGCTGAAGCTGTTGAAACTGCACTTAAAGCAGCTCGCAGATGGGCTTATGATGTAAAAGGTGTAGAAGCAGATCAAGCTGAAATCATTGCATGTATTGGAAATTTCCATGGTCGTACAATGGGAGCTGTATCATTGTCATCTGATCCTGAATATAAACGTGGATTTGGACCAATGTTACCAGGTATCAAATTAGTTCCTTATGGTGACTTAGAAGCACTAAAAGCAGCAATTACACCGAATACTGCAGCTTTTATCATTGAGCCTATTCAAGGGGAAGCAGGAATTCTTATTCCTCCAACTGGTTTCTTAAAATCTGCACTTGATTTATGTCGTGAAAACAATGTGTTGTTTATTGCGGATGAAATTCAAGCTGGTCTTGGTCGTACTGGAAAAATGTTCGCATGTGAGTGGGAAGAAGTAAATCCTGATATGTACATTTTAGGTAAAGCACTTGGTGGTGGAGTATTCCCAATCTCATGTATAGTTGCTGATAATAATATTTTAAGTGTATTTAATCCAGGTTCCCATGGTTCAACATTTGGCGGAAATCCAATGGCATGTGCTGTTTCAATAGCAGCTCTTGACGTTTTGGAAGAAGAAAAGTTAGCAGAACGTTCACTTGAATTAGGAAATTATTTCATGGATGCGTTAAAAGAAATTAAACATCCTTCTATTAAAGAAGTTCGTGGTCGTGGATTATTTATTGGTATGGAGTTGACAGAAGAAGCTCGTCCTTACTGTGAAGCTCTAAAAGAACTAGGATTATTATGTAAAGAAACACATGATACAGTAATCCGTTTTGCTCCTCCTCTAATTATCTCTAAAGAAGAATTAGACTGGGCAATTGAAAAAATTAAAAAAGTATTTAATAATTAATATTTGTTAGACAAATATGTGTAACTATATGATACAATTGTTCCGAATAAAACATTATGAATAAAGAGGCGAAATAATCAAATGGCTGATAATTTAAACCTGTTCACATCAACTCAGGCTGTCATTCAAGAGGCTCTGCACAAATTAGGTTATGACGAAGCGATGTATGAACTACTAAAAGAACCACTTAGAATGTTAGAAGTACGCATTCCAGTTAAAATGGATGATAACACAGTAAAAGTATTTACTGGTTATCGTGCACAACATAATGATGCAGTTGGTCCTACTAAAGGTGGAGTTCGTTTTCATCCAGGTGTAACACCTGACGAAATGAAGGCACTTTCTATGTGGATGACTTTAAAAGCTGGGATTGTTGATCTTCCATATGGCGGAGGTAAAGGTGGGGTTGTTTGTGACCCACGTGAAATGTCAATGGGAGAAATTGAACGTTTAAGTCGTGGGTATGTTAGAGCTGTTGGACAAATAGTTGGACCAACTAAAGATATCCCAGCACCAGATGTTTTTACTAATGCACAAATTATGGCATGGATGATGGATGAATATAGTCGCATGGACCAATTCAACTCACCTGGATTCATTACTGGTAAGCCAATTGTACTTGGGGGATCTCAAGGACGTGACCGTGCAACTGCACAAGGTGTAACAATTATTATTAACGAAGCTGCGAAAAAACGTGACATTGATATGCAAGGCGCACGTGTTGTTATTCAAGGATTTGGAAACGCTGGAAGTTTCCTTGCTAAATTCTTGAACGATCAAGGTGCAAAAGTTATTGCTATTTCGGATGCTTACGGTGCTTTACATGATCCAAACGGTTTAGATATCGATTATTTATTGGATCGTCGTGATAGTTTTGGTACTGTTACTACTTTGTTTGAAAATACAATTTCTAACCAAGAGTTATTAGAATTAGATTGTGATATTCTAGTTCCAGCTGCAATTGAAAACCAAATCACAGCGGACAATGCTCACAATATTAAAGCTAAAATTGTAGTTGAAGCTGCGAATGGTCCTACTACAACAGAAGCTACTAAAATTCTTTACGATAGAGGTATTTTATTAGTTCCTGACGTACTAGCAAGTGCTGGTGGAGTAACAGTGTCATATTTTGAATGGGTTCAAAATAACCAAGGTTACTACTGGACTGAAGAAGAAGTAAACGACAAACTTGTTGCAAAAATGGTTGATGCATTTGAAAATATTTATGAAGTAGCAACTACTCGTAATATCGATATGCGTTTAGCTGCTTATATGGTTGGTGTACGTAGAACTGCTGAAGCTTCACGTTTCCGCGGTTGGGTATAAGTCAACTGTAGACAAACACTTTAATAAGTTGAACCGCTTGTATTTTACAAGCGGTTTTTTTATGATAAAAAAGAGAGAACAGAGGAGGATGTCTAGATGAATGCATTTTCATTTTATAATCCGGTAAAGTTAATTTTCGGTAAAGGTCAAATGGAGCAGCTAAAAGAAGAAATTTCTCAATATGGCAAAAAAGTGCTTGTTGTATATGGTGGAGGAAGTATTAAGAAAAATGGTATATACACTCAAGTTATGTCAGCACTAGATGAAGCAGGAATGGAAATTTTTGAATTAGCTGGAGTTGAGCCCAATCCAAGATTATCTACTGCAAAACGAGGAGCAGATCTTTGTAAAAAAGAAGGTATCGAAGTTATATTAGCTGTTGGTGGTGGCTCTGTGATTGATTGTACAAAACTAATCGCTGCTGCTGCAAAGTACGATGGAAATCCATGGGATTTTGTTACTAAAAAAGCATTTCCTAAAGATGCGCTTCCATTTGGGACGATCTTAACACTAGCAGCTACTGGCTCTGAGATGAACGCAGGTTCTGTAATTACTAATGAAGAAACACAAGAAAAATATGGTTGGGGTAATCCACTAGTATATCCAAAGTTTTCGATTCTTGATCCAGTAAATACATTTTCAGTACCATTAGACCAAACTGTGTATGGAATTGTTGATATGATGTCTCATATGTTTGAACAATATTACCATAATGCAACGAATACTCCAGTCCAAGATGAGATGATTGAAGGGGTTCTTCGTTCAGTGATCGAAACAGCTCCAAAACTTGTCAAAGACTTGGAGAACTATGAACTACGTGAAACGATACTGTTTGCAGGTACAATAGGACTAAATGGCTTCTTACAAATGGGTTATAATGGAGACTGGGCAAGTCATAATATCGAACATGCAGTATCTGCTGTTTACGATATACCTCATGCAGGTGGGTTGGCAATAATATTCCCTAGATGGATGCGTCATAACGTTAAAGTAAATCCTGAACGATTTGCTAAATTAGCAACAAAGGTTTTTTTCGTAGATCCAAAAGGGAAATCTTCAGAGGAAGTTGCTTACGAAGGTATTGACAGATTAGCTGATTTTTGGGCTTCATTAGAAGCACCAAGTAATTTAGCAGACTATGATATTGATGGTTCTAAAATTGACCTTATGGTTGAAAAAGCAATGATTAACGGAGAGTATGGTAACTTCAACAAACTAACTGCAGAAGATACAAAAGCCATTCTTACTGCATGCCTTTAAAAAAACACATGACTGAGCAGAAGCTTAGTCATGTGTTTTTAATATCGTTTGTTTATCTTTATGATGCTTCCATTTTTTTATACCGTCATCTTCATCGAAGGCAATTGTTACATCAGTAACACTTTGCTGGTTTAAAATAAGTTCTTTTAAAACATCATGAATGTCATCTACTTCTGCAAATGATAGTGTTGGATCTATTTCTACAACTAAGTTTACATGTAAAAATTCGCCTTCTTTTATTACTTCTAACTCTTTTATATCTTTTACATTGATGTTTTCAGACACAATATGTGCAATGTGAACAAGCATTTGTTCATCAGTTTCGCCAAGAGCACCTCTTGCATTATCAAGAAACACTTTTCCTACAACATAAAACATCATTAACCCAATCATTATAGAAGCAATTCCTTCTGCTTGTAAGAAACCAGTGAAATTAGAGACTATTATTGCAGTAAAGGCTAAAACACCACCCAAAGTAGCTACCAAGTCTTCCATAAATACGAGTTTAGTCGCTGGTTTTGCTCGATTCAAATAAGAAAAGCTTGTTGTAATAGGCGCAAGAAAGGAACCCTTTACTCCATTTTCATGCAGTATTTCTTTTCCAGCCTTGTAAAGAACCGCTGATTCTAGAATAATTCCCAACCCTAAAACAATCAGGCTGATTAGCATTCCAGTAGAAGAAGTAGGGTGTTGTATATGATGCCACCCTTCTTTAACAGTTTCATATGAAAGAATTCCTACTATTATTACAGCTCCTAAACATACTAGATTTATTAGCCTTCCAAAACCATTTGGAAATCTAGGTGTCGGTGCTTTTTTAGATAAAGCAGATCCTGTATAAACGAAAAATTGGTTAGCAGCATCTCCAATAGAGTGCATCATTTCTGCAAACATAGCAACATTCCCAGTAAAAAAGAATGCACCTGCTTTTATCATAGCGATTATTGTATTTACAATTGCTGCAGTTAAGGAGGACTTATTTCCACCCCTTAATAGTTTGAATATTTCTCGCATATTATTGCTCCTTTCATTAAATCGATGCAACTTCCATACTTTCAATGAAGTTTTCTTGTTTCATCATAAGATAAAAATCTACAGTATTTTTTTTAGTTTGAATAGATAAACGCATTTCCATTTCATGTTTCATTTCATTATCCTCCAAAATAACATCTTTAATTCGTATACTTTCTATATATACGTTGTTGTCCAATAAATACTGATAGACATCCGTAATACTACTCTCATTTGGTACAAGCACCTTCATAGATAATTCTTTTGATCGTAAACGTTTTGGTCCAATTTTAGTGAGGAGAGGAGGTATTAATTCAATACCGATCAAAACAATACAAACAGATAGTGCAGCTTCAATGTAGAATCCAGCGCCGACTGCTATCCCAATTCCTCCGGCTCCCCAAATCATTGCAGCGGTTGTTAGACCTGTAATACTATCATTACCTTTACGTAAAATGACACCTGCACCTAAAAAACCAATTCCACTTACAATTTGTGCTGCAAGACGTAACGGATCCATTGTAATATTAATTCCTTCACGTGGACTTGCTGTGTAAGCAGTTTCAATGGAGATATACGTTAATAAGCAACTAAAAGTTGCGATAACAATACTCGTTTTTAGTCCAACTGGTTTCTTCTTTAGTTCCCGTTCTATACCTATTATTAAACTTAATAATGCAGCTAAACATAATTTTAATACTATCTCGGTATTTCCTATATACTGTTGAATAAAGTCCATGAAAAATTCCTCCACTATATTTATCTATTTAATGTATGTATCAATAATAGTTATTAACATCATTCAAGATACTTTCCCTTCTCTATCATATTGAAGTAAACAGAGTTTTAGCTACGAATATAGAACTGTATAAGAAAAAGTTTGATCTGATCGATTGGAATAATGCTTGGTTTTATATATTTTAAATTGTAACCATAATAATAAAATTGGTTTTTATTTGTGGAAAGGTCGAATATGATTTACGTTTTTATTAGAATTCCTACTTTATTTAATAACAAGAGGATCAAAGTTGATTTAAAATATACGGATGAATTGTTGTTATATAGGGACTTGTGGACTCTTGCAAGATAGGGGAATTGATAAAATATAAACTTCTGTAAAAAAGGGGTTGCATTTTGTTTAACTACTAGGTATACTAATACTTGTCCTTCAGAACGACAGACAAACACTTTTAAAAAATTAAAAAAAGATGTTGACAACGCTTCTGAAAGAAGATATACTAATAAAGTCGCCAAAACGACGACATGAACATTGAAAACTGAACATGCAAAACGTTAAGACATATAGCTTGAAAGACTAATTTTGTTAGTTTGATAGCAAAAAATGACATCATTTAATGATGATGCCAGCAAAACAAAATGAGCTTTTTAAGTTCTCTATTATGGAGAGTTTGATCCTGGCTCAGGACGAACGCTGGCG
>NZ_JBHVRO010000012.1:0-106835 GCF_042885655.1 Psychrobacillus sp. NPDC058041 | reverse complement strand
AAGCGTGGCGACACGTGCAGCTGACGAATACTAATCGATCGAGGACTTAACCAAATAGAATTTGTATTCATCAATGTCTTTTATCCAGTTTTGAGAGAATAATTTTTTTAAAAAAACTCTTGAAATATTCTACAGAGTTGTTATAATAAAACTTGTCTTTCAATAATTATTCAAGTCTAGTGATGATGGCGAAGAGGTCACACCCGTTCCCTTACCGAACACGGAAGTTAAGTTCTTCAGCGCCGATGGTAGTTGGGGGTTTCCCCCTGTGAGAGTAGGACATTGCTGGGCTTGCAATAAATACATAAAAGTATTAAATTAAGTTGATGCACAAATGCTCTACTTATCGTAATATTACCCAGGAGGATTAGCTCAGCTGGGAGAGCATCTGCCTTACAAGCAGAGGGTCGGCGGTTCGAGCCCGTCATCCTCCACCATATTTTCTACTCTTGCCGGAGTAGCTCAACTGGTAGAGCAACTGACTTGTAATCAGTAGGTTGAGGGTTCAAGTCCTTTCTCCGGCACCATTTATTTCGAGCCATTAGCTCAGTTGGTAGAGCATCTGACTTTTAATCAGAGGGTCGTAGGTTCGAATCCTACATGGCTCATCACTTTCTAAGTGAATTATTTATGCGGGTGTGGCGGAACTGGCAGACGCACTAGACTTAGGATCTAGCGCCGCAAGGCGTGGGGGTTCGACTCCCTTCACCCGCACCATTAATTTCATAACCGAGCGGAAGTAGTTCAGTGGTAGAACACCACCTTGCCAAGGTGGGGGTCGCGAGTTCGAACCTCGTCTTCCGCTCCATAAATTCATTTAAGTGCCGGGGTGGCGGAACTGGCAGACGCACAGGACTTAAAATCCTGCGGTAGGTGACTACCGTACCGGTTCGATTCCGGTCCTCGGCACCACTTTTTTGAAAAATATATGCGCCCGTAGCTCAATTGGATAGAGCGTCTGACTACGGATCAGAAGGTTGTGGGTTCGACTCCTGCCGGGCGCGCCATATAGACGGGAAGTAGCTCAGCTTGGTAGAGCACTTGGTTTGGGACCAAGGGGTCGCAGGTTCGAATCCTGTCTTCCCGACCAGTTATTAAATTATGGGGCCTTAGCTCAGCTGGGAGAGCGCCTGCCTTGCACGCAGGAGGTCAGCGGTTCGATCCCGCTAGGCTCCACCATAATAATGTTAAAATGTAAAGATCATGGCGGCGTAGCTCAGCTGGCTAGAGCATTCGGTTCATACCCGAAAGGTCGTGGGTTCGACTCCCTCTGCCGCCATCTTAAGGACCTTTAGCTCAGTTGGTTAGAGCAGACGGCTCATAACCGTCCGGTCGCAGGTTCGAGTCCTGCAAGGTCCACCAACAATATTTCGGAGGAATACCCAAGTCTGGCTGAAGGGATCGGTCTTGAAAACCGACAGGCGGGTCATACCGCGCGGGGGTTCGAATCCCTCTTCCTCCTCCATTTTTAAATCATTGTTGTTGGAAGCATTAAGGCTTTAAATAAATAAATTTAAAAGATTATATATTATTGTCGCGGGGTGGAGCAGTTCGGTAGCTCGTCGGGCTCATAACCCGAAGGTCACAGGTTCAAATCCTGTCCCCGCAACCAAATGGTCCCGTGGTGTAGCGGTTAACATGCCTGCCTGTCACGCAGGAGATCGCCGGTTCGATCCCGGTCGGGACCGCCATTTATTTATAAGTTTTAATAGATATATAAATGTACATATTTTTTAGAGATTTAGGTTAAGCAGCTGACGAAGAGATGCGGTGCTTAAAATAAATCGAAGTAGGCTCAGTAGCTCAGTCGGTAGAGCAAAGGACTGAAAATCCTTGTGTCGGCGGTTCGATTCCGTCCTGAGCCACCATTTATGCGGGTGTAGTTTAGTGGTAAAACCTCAGCCTTCCAAGCTGATGATGAGAGTTCGATTCTCTTCACCCGCTCCAATAGTGGGCCTATAGCTCAGCTGGTTAGAGCGCACGCCTGATAAGCGTGAGGTCGATGGTTCGAGTCCATTTAGGCCCACCATTATTCCGAAGTAGCTCAGTGGTAGAGCAATCGGCTGTTAACCGATTGGTCGTAGGTTCGAGTCCTACCTTCGGAGCCATATATATGGGGAAGTACTCAAGTGGCTGAAGAGGCGCCCCTGCTAAGGGTGTAGGTCGGGCAACCGGCGCGAGGGTTCAAATCCCTCCTTCTCCGCCATATATTTGGCCCCTTGGTCAAGCGGTTAAGACACCGCCCTTTCACGGCGGTAACACGGGTTCGAATCCCGTAGGGGTCATAGTTTTAAAAAAGGTAATCATTTATATGATTACCTTTTTTTTATGTTGTAAAAAGATACTATAAGTTTTGGGTTCTATAATATTTGTTGGGGTATCCAGCAAATAAGAAAGACAACATTCTTCGGAGAAATAATTTGTCTATCAATACTAAGTAGAAGTAGAGAAAAATAGGAAGTATAGATCGATAAAGAAGCGGAGCCGCGTTCGAAATTGTATCTTCCGACGCCTTTAAAAAAGTAGGAAGGAGTTTTATCTCGTATTATCCAGACCAAAAGTCCAAGTCCATTCACATTCCAAGAGAGCGACGGACAAACACCTACCACAAGGGGACCGAAAATAGAGAGGGTGGAAGTGACGAACTCACTTCCAACTTATGTTTAGTCTACAGCATTCGTTAAATGTGAAGGTCATAGGATGCTTGTTCATTTCTTAATAGATTTGAAAGTGAACAAGCAAATTAAATGAAAAACAGCTAGGAAAATAAATTTCCTAGCTGTCTATTCAAATGTAATAGCCTAAAAGTAACCCAATTCCAAGTAAAAATACAAATATCGTGTTTGTAAGTGCTGTATCTTTCATTGCTGGTGCTACTTCGATTGAATTTTCTTTTTCTCTAAATAATTTGATCGCATGCATTGGTTTTTTTATGCTTAGTAAGACTAACAATGTCCAAGGAGTAACAACTTGCATAATTACTAAAATAACAATCCATAAGTAAGAGATAATAAAGTAAGAAGCTAATATAGTGATGGCATTTTTTCTACCTACAAGTATGGCCATTGTTTTTCTGCCGCCCTCTTTATCCTCCACAATATCTCTAGTATTATTAGATAACATGATCCCTGCTACAAGTAAAGCACTTGGAACTGAAAGTAAAATCGCGAAGTTTGGTACGGTACCGACTTGAATGTAAGTAGCAATTAAAACGATCAACATTCCCATAAATAACCCGCTAAATAATTCACCAAATGGCGTATACGCAATAGGATAGGGCCCGCCAGTGTATAAATATCCTATAGCCATAGAGAGCGCCCCTACAATTAATAACTTCCAAGAGCTTTCATAGCAAATGTAAAGTCCTAATAATGCAGCAATTCCATAGAGTAATAGAGCTAGTTGCAAAACGGTTTTGGGTTTAACTCCATTTCTAACAATTGCTCCACCAATTCCAACCGATTCTTCGCTATCGAGTCCCCTCGCATAATCGTAATATTCATTGAACATGTTTGTTGCGGCTTGGATTAAAAGGCAAGCAAATAACATAGCAAAAAATAATAGCCAGTTAATGTTTGCATAGTAAAGAGCTATCATTGTTCCTAAAAATACGGGAGCAAATGAAGCAGTCAATGTATGTGGTCTTGTTAATTTCCACCAAATGCGCCAGCCTGTATCGGCTTCTAGTTCATGTGACATAGGTTTTTTCTCTCCTTTAAAAGAATCAACCTCAATTTTAGCATATATTCGCTACTAAATGTGTGCTGAAAACTGTAGAAAGATGTATGATTAAAGGTAGAGTATTTTACTTAATCAGTTTTGGGGAAAAACACCAACTGAGAGTTTAAAGACGTCTAAAGTCTTGTGCGTAATTTATTAAGCCGAAGCGGGCTTCACTATTGAAACTTTTATACAAAAGGTTATTTATACGGAGGTAATATATATGCCGAACACCACCGGGCAAAAGAAGTCATCATTACGTTTTTATACAGAAACAATAGAAGTATCGAGATTATCTTCTCATGCTTTTTTTGAGGCAGGAGATGAATGTTATAAAGGTAAACGATTTTTTTGGCAAAATAAAGAGAAAACTTTTACATTAGTAGGATTAGGACATGCCCATACCATTTCAAATGATCTTGAAGATAATAGATATCAGGATATTGCTTCAAAATGGAAAGAGTTGTGTCAGTTATCCTTAAAGGAAAAAGCAGATGTATCCCCCATCCTTTTTGGAGGATTTTCGTTTGATCCGTTCAATAAAATCTCTTCAGAGTGGGATACATTCCCATCTGCGTTTTTCGCAATATCTACTTTTCAATTAGTTATTCAAAATGAACAAGCATTTGTTAGTATCCATTTAATAACAGATGAAGAGCATAGTATAGAGACGTTCGAAAAACTTCGAATTGAAAGAGATGCTTTAATACACACAGCTCAAGTAAAAGAGCTTAAAAATCATTCAAAGTCCAAATTAGTGGAAAGAGAAGATCGTTTAAAAGAAGAATACTTACAAGCTGTAGAAAATGTTACAAAGAGAATTCGTGGAAAGGAAGTAAAAAAAGTCGTAATAGGACGTTCATTAAAATTAACATTTGATGAGGTTTTTTCTTCTTCAAGCGTGCTTTATAATACTTCCATAGAACAACCAGAGAGTTATTTATTTGGATTAGAAAAAGATGATAAAATATTTTTTGGTGCTACACCTGAACGTTTAGTAAAAGTAGAGCATGGTGAGGCACTTTCTGCAGGAATTGCAGGTTCTATCAAACGTGGAGAAACATCAGTAGAAGATAAAGCACTTGGTGAAAGTTTATTAGCTGATCCAAAAAACTTAGCAGAGCATAAATATGTAGTGGATATGATTAATGATGTCTTTAAGCAATATTGCGATGAAGTAAAAGTACCTTCAAGACCTAAATTACTAAAAATCAGAGATATCCAGCATTTGCATACCCCAATAAGTGGTAAAGTAAAAAATTCAGCATCACTTTTTCAGTTGATAGAAGCACTACATCCTACCCCAGCAATGGGTGGGGTGCCTAGAGAAGAAGCAGTTACCATCATTAGAGAATCCGAACAAATGAATCGTGGATATTATGCTGCACCTATAGGTTGGATAAATACAGAAGGTGATGGAGAGTTTGCGGTCGGTATTCGATCCGCATTATTAGAAAAAGATCATGCTTATCTGTACGCTGGCGGTGGAATAGTAGCGGAGTCCTCATCTTTGGAAGAATTTGAAGAAACACGCGTGAAGTTCCGACCAATGCTTCGAACACTTGGAGGAAATATGAATGACTAACAACTCTTATTTGACTTCTTATGTCAATCAATTTGTAGAAACAGTAAAGCAAGCGGGTGTCAGAGATATTGTAATTTGTCCAGGCTCTAGATCGACCCCTCTAGCATATGCTTTTGCAAAAAATGATGGTTTTCATTTTTACCGTCAAATAGATGAACGATCCGCAGGATTTTTTGCTTTAGGTATCGCGAAAGCTAAAAGATCGCCAGTGGTTTTACTATGTACATCCGGAACAGCTGCAGCGAATTTTTTTCCTGCGATTGTAGAGGCTTACTATGCCCGTATCCCTTTGCTTGTTGTTACAGCAGATCGTCCGCATGAATTACGAGAAGTAGGAGCACCACAAGCGATTGATCAAATCCACTTGTTTGGAAAGCATGTGAAGTGGTCAGTTGATTTCCCTATTCCTGAAAATAACGAAGAAAGTTTACCTTTTATTGAACGACACATTCATCGTGCAATTAACACTGCAATAGCATTGCCAATGGGGCCGGTTCATATAAATGTACCATTCCGTGAGCCACTGTTAATTAACATGGAGCAGCAACATCCTATGCTGCAAATGAGTCAGACTGAAATAGGTCAGCTTGTGCCAGGAGAAGAGTTTGTTAATTGGTACAAAGGTATTTTGCAAACGGAAGAAAAGGGTTTATTCATAGTTGGAGACTCACTTCATACAACAAAAGGTTTTTGGGAGTTTGCGAAAGCGGTTCAATGGCCCATTCTAGCAGATCCTTTGTCTAATTTACGTAGCTCAATTCCAGAAGAGTGTATGCATTTATGTATTGATCAGTATGATGCGATACTAAAAGGAAATGGCTTTAAAGATTTTGTTGTTCCGAACGTCGTTGTACGTTTTGGAGCACAGCCTGTTTCAAAACCGCTTACTCAATTTTTAAAAGCATGTAAACCAGCTGTTTATATCGCAGTAGATGAAGATCCTATTTTCCGTGACTCTCTTCATATCGTGACACACCATGTTCAAGTGGGGGCTTCTTCTTTATGGATTCCAATTGAAGAAAAACAGTCATCTAAGTACTTAGAAGATTGGTCGAAAGCGAATGATATCGCTACGAAACATGTTCAAGCTTATATGGAGGAGGAAGAAGACGAAGGAGCACTTGCAGCGACTTTATTTGAAACGTTAACAGATGGTGTAGATCTATTTGCAAGTAGTAGTATGCCAATTCGTGATGTGGATACGTTTTTCAATAAAACAACGAAGGATATCCAAATCTATGCCAACAGAGGAACAAACGGCATAGATGGTGTTGTTTCAACTGCATTAGGCATTCATGCGGGAACTAAGCGTCCGGGTTATTTACTAATAGGTGATTTAGCTTTTCTTCATGATATGAATGGCCTGATTTTAAGTAGATTTCAGCCAACAGATTTAACGATTGTTATTATGAATAATGATGGTGGAGGAATCTTCTCTTACTTACCTCAATCTAATGAAACAAATTATTTTGAGCATTTATTCGGTACTCCTACGGGTCTGGAGTTTTCGCATATTGCAACTATGTATGATGCGCAATATAATTCAGTTCAATCGATAGAAGAATTAAAAGCTGTTTTGAATGAACAGAAGTCGAAAGATATTCGTATGATTGAGGTGTTTACAAATCGCCAAGTGAATACGGATACACATCGAAAATTATGGGCTGCAATTTCAGAGGAGCTAGATTCGATTTGGAAAGCTTAACTGTAAATGTTCGCGATATTAACATCCATTTAAAGAGAAATCATATCGGTGCTGAAAAAAAGGTAGTATTTTTACATGGTTTTACAGGTTCTAGTAGTACTTGGGAAGAAGTAGTAAAGTATCTTCCTCCAACTATAGAAATATTAACAGTAGATTTAATTGGGCATGGGCAGACCTCAAAACCAATCGATTTTACTCGGTATTATGTGGATGAACAAATAGAAGATTTACATTCGTTATTTCAATTGTTAGGATGGAATCATTTTACTCTTGTCGGCTATTCAATGGGAGGTCGGTTAGCCCTTGCTTATGCCGATAAATACGGTGTAGACAAGTTAGTTTTAGAAAGTAGTTCTCCTGGTTTAGTTAATGAAGAAGAGCGTGTTAGAAGAAAACATGCGGATGAATTGCTTGCTGAAAGAATATTAAATGAAGGAATTTCTGCTTTCATCGATTTTTGGGAGAACATTCCTTTATTTCATTCACAAAAAAGTTTATCATTCGAAAAACAACAAGCTATTCGGTTAGAAAGACTTGCAGGATCAGAATTGGGGTTATCGAACAGTTTGAAAGGTTTTAGTACAGGGATACAACCTTCTTATTGGGGAAAGTTAAAAGACATAGAAATTTCGACTATTCTACTTACTGGAGAGTTGGATCAAAAGTTCTGTGATATAGCTATGAATATGAAAAACGTTTTACCTCAGGTTAAACATATGCAAATTAATAATGTAGGCCATGCAATTCATGTGGAAAATCCCGAATTGTTTGCTACAATAGTAGAGGATATTATTTTGAAGGAGGACTAAAGATGACTCGTGAATGGACAACCTTACATACATATGAAGATATTAAGTATGAGTTTTATAATGGGATTGCAAAAGTGACGATAAACCGTCCGGAAGTACGAAATGCATTTCGCCCAAAAACAGTGATGGAGATGATTGATGCATTTTCTCGCGCACGCGATGATAAAAATGTAGGTGTTATCATTTTGACAGGTGAAGGGGAGCATGCATTCTGTTCAGGAGGAGACCAAAAAGTACGTGGCCATGGTGGATATGTTGGAGAAGATGAAATTCCACGTCTAAATGTACTTGATTTACAACGATTGATTCGTGTAATACCGAAACCTGTTGTAGCGATGGTAGCTGGATATGCAATCGGTGGAGGACATGTCCTTCATGTGGTTTGTGATTTAACTATTGCTGCAGAAAATGCTAAATTTGGTCAAACTGGACCTAAAGTTGGTTCATTTGACGCTGGGTATGGTTCCGGTTATTTAGCTCGTATTATTGGACATAAAAAAGCGCGTGAAATTTGGTATTTATGTCGTCAATACGATGCACAGCAAGCGCTTGATATGGGCTTAGTCAATACGGTAGTCCCATATGCACAATTAGAGGACGAAACAGTACAGTGGTGTGAAGAAATGCTAGAAATGAGCCCAACTGCACTTCGTTTCTTGAAAGCTGCTATGAATGCTGATACAGATGGTTTAGCAGGTCTTCAACAATTAGCAGGAGATGCTACACTTCTTTATTACACTACAGATGAAGCAAAAGAAGGTCGCGATTCATTCAAAGAAAAACGTAAACCAGATTTCGGTCAATTCCCACGTTTTCCGTGATGATTGCATCAATGAATTATTGAGAAAGCTGTCCTTTTATAGGGCAGCTTTTTTATCTAAGGGCTCTGTTAACACGGAAGATTTGCCACAAGAGGTGGCGTTCTTAGTCTTTGTTCCGCTGCTGCAGGGTTCCACTATAATCAAGTAAATGTTTCAAAATCAACAATTACATATAAGATAGCCATATATAAAGGAGACGTGTACTATGTATCCGAATTTATTAAAAAAACGTTCAAGTTTAACACCAAATCGAGTTGCTTTAAGGTTTAACGAGCAAGCTTGGACATTTGAACAGCTGTATAATGAAGCAAATGAATTTGCAGAAAAGCTACATACAAAAGGAATAAGGTCAGGAATGAGAATTGCCATTTTAGCTTCATCGAATCCACAATTAGTCATTGCGATTCATGGATGTATGCAGCTTGGTTGTGAGTTAGTTATGTTAAATGAGCGTTTAACCGAGGAAGAATTGAACTTTCAAATACAAGATAGTCATACCGACTATTTATTAGTTGATTCTCTTGAAAAAAGATCTTTAGCGTATTCACATAAGCTTTCATTTGAGGAGATAAATTTGGCAGTACAGACTACATTTAAAATAGAAAAAGATTGGTTTAAAAATCGAACTATTACTATTATGTATACGTCAGGAACGACAGGTAATCCAAAAGGGGTTCGCCAATCACTCGAAAATCATGTGATGAATGCGATGGGTTCTGCAGTAAATTTAGGGATTCAACCAAATGATTGTTGGTTATGCACAGTCCCTTTGTTTCATATTAGTGGATTTTCCATTTTAATGCGTTCTGTTGTGTATGGAATGACGGTTAATCTTCATGCTAAATTTGATGCAGAAAAAGCAGTGGAAGAAATTATGAGTGGTACAGTTACTAGAATGTCTGTCGTTGCGGTAACTTTAGAAAGAATAATTTCGGTTCTAGAAGCAAGAAATTTATTCTTTCCGAATACATTTCAATCGATGCTGGTAGGTGGGGGGCCAGTGCCGTTAAACTATTTAGAACGAGCAATTCAACGAAATATTCCCGTGCTACAAACATATGGAATGACAGAAACTGCTTCTCAAACAACGACCTTATCTAGCGAAGATGCTATACGAAAGTTAGGCTCTGCAGGTAAACCACTTTTCTTTGCAGATGTTCGTATTGATGGGGAAGAGAAAATAGGAGAAATTTGTATTAAAGGACCTCATGTGACAATGGGCTATGTAGGTGCTGCTGAGTTGAAAAATCCTCTAGTAGATGGTTGGCTTCATACAGGTGATATAGGTTATATCGATGAGGAAGGGTATTTATTTGTAGTGGACCGACGATCCGATTTAATCATTTCTGGTGGAGAAAATATATATCCAGCAGAAATAGAGCAATCGTTAGTGAAACATCCAGCAGTAAAGGAAGCAGGTGTTGTTGGAAAGCATGACGACAAATGGGGACAAGTTCCTGTGGCATTTGTTGTATTAAAGGAAGATGTTAGCGAAGAAGAACTAAAAGCATTTATGAAAACAGAAATGGCTTCTTATAAACAACCAGTTTCCTATTACTTTGTGGAGCAGTTGCCTAGAAATGCTTCGAATAAACTTATGCGTAGAGAGTTATTTAATTGTGTGCAAGAAATGAAGTAAATGTCTAAGGCAGAGCAAACAAGAGGAATCGGTAAGGGCTTATGCCATCTGTTTATGGGCGCACGCTTTATGGGCTTATAGAGCAGCTATAGGGGCGTATGGAATTGGTATGTGCTTTTGCCAACAATTTATGTGCAGATGGCCACACTTTATGTGCTTATAGCGCCGGTATAGGTGTTTATGGAATTGGTATGTGCTTATACCATCTATTTATGAGCAGATAGCCACACTTTATGGGCTTATAACGCCTTCTGTAGGGGCGTATGGAATCTGTATGTGCTTATGTGATCCGTTTATGAGCAGATAGCCACGCTTTATGTGCTTATAGCGCCAGTATAGGGGCCATTCGTTTAGGGGAAGATAGCCACACTATATGGGCTTATGGCTCCGGTATAGGGGCGTATGGAATCGCTATAGGATAATGTCATCCGTTTAGGAGCAGATAGCCACGCTTTATGGGCTTATAGCACCTGTATAGGGGCATATGGAATCGTTATGTGCAAATGCCACCCATATATGGGACGGATAGCTACTAACGGTGAAGACAAAATACATTTAAAAAACGCCATCTTTTAATTAAAAAGAGGCGTTTTTTTTTTTATTTATTTTAATACAGTTTTTAATGTTTCTAAGTTTTTGTTCATTAAAGTGAAATATGTTTCATTATTTTCGATATCATTTTTGGATAGAACGCTTAAATTGTGCAATACTAAGCTTTTAGCGCCAATTTCTTTCTTAATTACTTCCGTTAACTTAGACGAAACGTTTTGTTCAAACAAAATGTATTTAATGTCTTTTTCTTTTGCTAAATCAATAATTTTCGTAAGTTGTTTCTGAGAAGGTTCATCTTGTGAGTTAAGACCAGCAACTGCAATTTGTTCTAGACCGTATTGATGTGCTAAGTAACCAAAAGCTGCATGGGAAACGAAAAATGTTTTATTTGGTGCATTTTGAGCCATTTCTTTAAAGCTTGCATCTAGCTGTTTTAACTGTGCGATTAATTCTTCATAATTTTTTTCAAACTTTTCTTTTTGGTCAGGAGCAGCTTCTACAAGAGAATCTTTGATTGATAAAGCTAAACTTTGACTTATTAGTGGAGAAATCCAAATATGCGGATCTATTTTACCGTGGTCATGATCGTGCTCATCATCACCTTCTTCTTCATGTTCATGTTCATTAGCTTCTAGTTGGTCTTTAGGAACAGCATCAACAGTTGCAACCATCTTCACATGTTCGTTTGCTAATGTTTTTTTAGCATTTTCTACGAATCCTTCTAGTCCTAGTCCTATGTAGAAAAACAAATCTGCATCTGCAAGAGCAATCATATCTTGTTGAGTCGGTTCAAAGGTATGTTCATTTGAGCCGGGTGGATAGATAGATGATACATGTACTGCATCTCCACCAATTTGCTCGGCAAAATATTGTAAAGGATATACTGTTGTATAAATTTGAATCTTATTGTCTTTCTCCTGCTTTGCTACGTTTGTGGTGGCATTATTTCCACAAGCAGCTGTAAATAATGCCAGTACAATTACTAAAAATAATAAAAGTGCTTTTTTCATCTTGCCATCTCCTAAATAGTAATGATTACGTTTTGTGATTTTATAACTTTCTAAGTTTACAAGACATTTTTAAAAAAAGCAAGAAAAAACCTTTGAAGCTATTTTTTCTTCAAAGGCCATTCTTCAGGAACAGGATCTAAGCCACCTTCATGAAACGGGTGACATTTAGATATTCGTTTGATCGTTAAATACCCACCTTTTATCGCTCCATGTTTTTGAACAGCCTCTACTCCGTAATGTGAGCAAGTAGGGTAGAAACGGCAACTAGGCGGTGTTAAAGGGGATATTATTTTTTGATAGAATCTAAAAATCCATACTATTATATGCTTCATTCTTTAGTCAGCGTCCTTTGGTTTTCGGCATCATATCATTATGTTTATTGTATGAAAATAAGTGGTATAAGAAAAGTAATAACAACTAATATTCATGGGAGAGTGACAACTTTATGTCAACCGAATTAATTAATGAACTAAACAAACAAGTAGCACTTTGGTCAGTTATGTACACAAAATTACATAACTTTCATTGGTATGTAAAAGGGCCGTCTTTTTTTACGTTACATGCAAAATTTGAGGAGTTATATAACGAGGCTACTTTAAACATGGATGAGATAGCGGAACGTATTTTAACACTCGGAGCTAATCCCGTTGCTACTTTAAAAGAACATCTAGAGATTTCAGATGTGGAGGAAGCGAGCAATAAAGAAACAGCCGATCAAATGGTAGAAACCGTTGTGAAAGATTTCGATAAAATAATGAAGTCTTTGAAAAAAGGGATGAATGAAGCGGCAAAGGTCCAAGATGATATGACCGAAGATATACTAAATGCAATTTATCAAAAAACAGAAAAACACCAATGGATGTTAAATGCATTTTTGGGAGATTCAAATAAATAGTTCACCTTTTTCTAAAGTAACCGATATTAAGCTTGTAAAAGGGAGGGATGAATATGGATCTTAATTCTATTATGTCTTCACAGTTAACGGATCTACAACAAACTGTTCAAATGAGTGTCTTAAAAAATGCGATGAACATGGAAACGGTAGCTGCTATTGGGTTATTAGAGGACATGCCTCAAGTTTCGGCACCCCATCCTTATAAAGGATCAGTTGTAGATATTCAAGCTTAGGAATGAATTAAGAAAAACATGCGCTAAAGTAGTGCATGTTTTTTTAGTTTGGAGACATACTTAATAAAAAGGATGTGTGCAAATGACTTTAAACAAAGTGTACGTTTCTATCGTGCATCGTAAAGTATATATCTATCCAGATGAGTCGCCGTGGGAATATGAAGTAAACGCAAATAGAGAAATTATTCCCGTTTTTGAAAAGTTATTTGATCAGCTTAGCAGTGCTGAAACAAGCAATTTTTGGAGAGCACATATTCCAATAAGACGATATCATTTGGATAAAGAAAACGATGATTATGACACGAAAATGAAAAAATTATATGCACTGATTCATGAATTTTGCAATGAAGAATCAAAATTACTAATAGAACAGCTTCCATATTTTAATGAAAGTAGGAGAGTATTCGTTGAGTAAAATAATTCGTAGAAAAGGGAACGAGACAGCTACAAATTACCGTAATGTCAGTTCGCTTTTAAACCAGTCTCCACAACAAAGATCAGAACAAAACATAGCACAAAATAGAGAAGAAGGAAATGAAAATTACAAATTAGAACAAAAAGCATTATCTGAAGAAAATTTTGCGCATGAGAAAAAGGAATTATGAGCAGTTAAGACTTGGCTTGTTTGCTAAGTCTTTTTTTCATACATATGTTACCATGGAAAATAAATGGGCTATTTAGAATAAGGAGGAAACATGATAAAGCAAATCATTTTACTTTTCGGACCAACAATTATGATATTTATTGGTCTTCCAATATTACATAATGTTTTAATTACTTTTATTCTTTTTTACGGATGGTTATTGTTTACTCCTCTTGTTGTCCGATATTGGAATAAAAAAAATAGAAATGATGTGTTCCTACCCTTATCCCAAAAGTCGATACTCGTAGGGGTTGTAAGTGGATTGATTTGTTTAATTACCATTTATAGCTTTGTATCTGTTTTTCAAGTTTCTGTTTTAGAAATTCCCAAATTGCAGCAGTTACTTGTGGAATGGGATTTTAGTGGGAAAAAGGTAATTTTACTTGTACTAGTACTGGCCCTTATTAATCCGATATTAGAAGAATTTTATTGGCGTGAATTTATGTACGTTCGTATATTGCCAAAAATGGGTAATCTGAATACGATTATGGTAACAACTATTTTTTATAGTTTATATCATTTGATTGTCATCAAGGAGATTTTCAGTTTTCCTTTTAATGTATTGGGAGTTATACCTGTATTTCTTGCTGGAATCATGTGGGGAATTTTCAGACTTAAATTGAATTCCATTATTGCACCAATTATAAGTCATTGTTTAGCGGATATAGGGATAATGTTAGTGTACTGGTATATAATTGTTCCTTCTTAGATTTTAGTAAAAAAGGAGTTTTAGTCATGTTATTATACCGCGATTTAAACGGAGCAAAAGTGGAATTATCTTTTGAAAAAAGAGTATTTCCAATAGAGCCGTTGCATGTTTTAGTTATTGCAAAACATCAAAACAAATGGTTATTAACAAAGCACCCAAAACGTGGAATAGAGTTTCCTGGGGGGAAAATAGAGGGAAATGAAACGACAGTACAAGGTGCGATTAGGGAAACCATGGAAGAAACAAATGTATCGATAGAGAATGTCGAGTGGATAGCAGAATATCTTGTACATGATGTAATTCCATTTTGCAAAGCAGTATTTATAGCAAAGGTTGCCCATATTATTGAAGAAGGTACGAGCTTTGAAACTGATGGGCCTATTTGGTTAACAACAGAAGAGTTCTTGACCTGTGAACATTTAAGCTTTCATATGAAAGATGCTGGTATGCAAGCAATATTAGAAAAGGTGATAGAACATGAAAATAAATGGAATGATAGAAAAGACCAGAGTTTATCCATCACCAAATCCACATATTAACTTAAAAGAAATTACTTACTGGTCTTGCGGATATCGAGTGAAAGGCTTACTTGCTGTGCCAAAGGAAAAGGGCGAGTATGATGGTATTTTATATTGCCGAGGGGGCATGCAAAGTATTGGCATGGTGAGACCAGCTCGTATTGCGCAAATTGCTTCTGAAGGTTTTATAGTTTTCGCTCCATATTACCGTGGAAATCGTGGTGGGGAAGGTAAAGATGAATTTGCTGGAGAAGATCGATGGGATGCAGTGTTTGCAGTCGATGTGTTAAAGCAATTTTCTTTGGAGAGAATTCATTTATTTGCATTTTCACGTGGGGGAATAATGGCTCTTTGGGTTGCTATTTTACGAAACGATATTAAATCTATCGTAACATGGGCTGGTGTTTCCGACATATTCTTAACATATGACGAACGTAAAGATATGAGAAGAATGATGAAACGAGTGATCGGCGGTACTCCAACAAATCATCGAGAAGGGTATGAAAATAGAAATGTTCTTGCTCACATTCATGAAATTGAAGCAGCAACTCTTATCATTCATGGGATGCTAGACACAAATGTTTCTGTTGAGCATGCAAACGCTTTAGAGAAAGCGTTAGTTGGGAATAATAAAATAGTTGAAGCTTGGTATTATCAGGAGTATACGCATTTTTTTCCAAGTAAAGTGAATCGACAAGTAGTGCAAGATGCATGTAATTGGATGAAAAGGCAGAAAGGGGTTTAAACGATGGGTAATGTAGTTGTTACGATTGATACATTGAGTTCAGAGGACAAGTCGTCATTTCCGTCGAATATAAGCTTTTGGACCGATTTATGGGATAACTATACAAATGAATTTCAGGAAGTTATTATCCAGTGCTGGAAAGAAGAGACGGAAGCAATCCGCGAATTAAGTGCTAAAGCTGCTTCCACTTTAAATGAAGGACTAATAAAAATTTTGACGATTAATTTGAGCGATGAAAATCGTACTTACTTTAGAAATGATTCTATAGATCCTAAAGGTGGGCTAAAATGGTTCACGATGTTTTTTAATATAAATGGAGACGAGCTATTAGAAGTGGGTCATTATGGGTCAGAAATAATTTTATATAAAACGGACGAAGAAAAAGCCAAAAAGTTTATTTCAATCTTTCCATCATCTATCACAACACATTATTATGATGAAAATGCAGATTAAAAAAGAGGATGTCACCATATTAATGGGACATCCTCTTTTACTTTATAAAGCTACTGGTCCGCCTTTAAGTGTAATATCTTCAGATACGGTACCGAATTTTTTAAAGTTCTCATGGAAAGCTTTTGCTAGTTCAGTTGCTTTTTTATCGTATGCTGCTTTGTCTGTCCAAGCATTACGTGGAATTAATACTTCAGAAGGAACGCCTTCTACTTGTTTTGGAATAGCTAAACCAAATACTGCATCTGTTTCAGTTTCTACATCGTTTAGTTTACCGTCAATTGCAGCACGAACCATTGTACGTGTGTAAGAAAGCTTCATACGACTACCAACGCCATATTCTCCACCAGTCCATCCAGTGTTAACTAAGAATACTTGTGCACCATGCTCGTCAATTTTCTTTCCAAGCATTTCTGCGTAAACAGTTGCATGAAGTGGAAGGAAAGGTGAACCAAAGCAAGTTGAGAATGCTGGTTGTGGAGATGTAATTCCACGTTCAGTACCCGCTAATTTAGATGTAAATCCACTTAAGAAGTGGTACATAGCTTGTTCTTTTGTCAATTTGCTGATTGGAGGCAATACGCCAAAAGCATCAGCAGTTAAGAATACGATCGTATTTGGATGACCTGCAACAGAAGGATCCACAATATTTTCGATATTTTGAATTGGGTAAGCTGCACGTGTATTTTCTGTTAATGAATTATCAGCATAGTTTGCAACGCGAGTTTCCGCATCAACAACAACGTTTTCTAATACAGTACCAAATGTGATTGCATCATAGATTTGTGGTTCGTTTTCACGAGTTAAATCGATACATTTTGCGTAACATCCACCTTCGATATTAAATACGCCATTATCAGACCAACCATGTTCGTCATCACCAATTAACTTACGACCAGCGTCTGCAGAAAGAGTTGTTTTTCCTGTTCCAGAAAGACCGAAGAATAATGCAACGTCGCCTTCTTCTCCAACGTTTGCTGAACAGTGCATAGGTAAAATGTTTTGTTCAGGAAGTAAGTAGTTCATAATAGAGAAAATAGATTTTTTCATTTCTCCAGCATATTCAGTACCACCGATTAATACGATGCGTTTCTCCATTGAAACGATAATAAAAGTTTCTGTTTTTGTTCCATCTACTGTTGGATCTGCTTTAAAATTTGGAGCACTTATGATTGTAAAGTCAGATGAATGGTTTGCAAGCTCTTCCTCTGATGGGCGGATAAATAATTGATGAGCAAACAAGTTATGCCATGCATATTCATTTATTACTTGAATACCTAGACGAGAATCTTTATCAGCACCAGCAAATCCTTTAAATACGAATAATTCATCTTGCTCAGCAAGGTATTTCGTTACTTTTTTATATAGTGATTCGAAAATTTCAGAAGAAATTGGTTGGTTTACGGAACCCCAATCGATTTTGTCTCTAGATATAGGCTCATCAACGATGTATTTATCTTGTGGAGAACGACCTGTATATTTACCTGTTTCTGCTTTCACGGCTCCCGTAGAAGTTAAAACAGCTTCGCCTCTTGATGTTGCTTTTTCTACAAGTTGCGGTACTGATAATTGAATGTTAACATTAGCACCAGATAACAATTCGTTCAGTTCATTCACAGTATCGATTGAATTCATATTGTATTTACCATCCTTTTAATTATTTTCCCTTATATAAACAGGGAGATGACTTTCATATGTGAAATAGTATAACACATTTAACTTAATAGTCTACACTAATGAATTGATTATTTTTATTATTTGTGAATAAATCGTCAACAAAAATGTGTTGACTTCTGAATGCAACTTAAGTATGATGATAAATTGAACGGATACTCTTATCCCGAGCTGGTGGAGGGGTCAGGCCCTATGAAACCCGGCAACCTGTAATATTTGTTTTGTTACAAAGGTGCCCAACCTGAGACAAGGTGAGATTCCTTGATTGATAAGAGTGAAAGGTGCTTATGAAATTAATAGCCTTTCCTCATGTGTAAGATACGTGAGTGGAAGGTTTTTTTTATGACATCGCCCTTTATCCTTGTGTGCCAAGTCCGAAACGGCTTCAAGTTTAATCTATTTGATTGAATGGCTTGACATGGGAATGAGTACCGTATCAATTCTTGAGAGAAATCTCGCAGGATATAGGAGGAATTTTTTATGACACAACGCAGATTATTTACATCTGAATCAGTTACTGAAGGGCATCCAGATAAAATTTGTGACCAAATTTCAGATGCAATTCTTGACGCAATTCTAGCAGAAGATCCAAATGCACGTGTTGCTTGTGAAACAACCGTGACAACTGGTCTTGTATTGGTTGCAGGTGAAATAACAACATCTACATATGTAGACATACCGAAAGTAGTTCGTTCTACTGTACAAGAAATAGGATATACTCGTGCAAAATATGGCTTTGACTCTGAAACTTCTGCAGTATTAACTGCAATCGATGAACAGTCAGCTGACATTGCGCAAGGGGTTGACCAAGCTTTAGAAGCTCGTGAAGGATCTATGACTGATTCGGACATTGAAGCAATTGGAGCAGGGGACCAAGGTTTAATGTTTGGTTACGCATGTAATGAAACACCAGAACTTATGCCACTTCCAATTAGTTTAGCTCATAAATTGGCTCGTCGTTTAGCGGAAGTTCGTAAGGATGAAACGCTAGATTATTTACGTCCAGATGGTAAAACACAAGTTACAGTGGAGTATGACGAAAATAATAATCCTGTCCATATTGATACGATTGTTATCTCAACTCAGCATCATCCGGAAGTTACATTAGAACAAATCCAAAAAGATTTAAAAGAAGTAGTGATCAATCCTATTGTTCCTGCTGATTTGATCGATGAAAATACAAAATATTTTATTAATCCAACTGGTCGCTTTGTAATTGGTGGACCACAAGGAGATGCGGGCTTAACAGGACGTAAAATTATCGTAGATACTTACGGTGGTTATGCACGTCATGGCGGAGGAGCATTCTCTGGTAAAGATCCTACAAAAGTTGACCGTTCAGCTGCATACGCTGCTCGCTATGTTGCAAAAAATATTGTTGCAGCAGGAATTGCTGATCGTTGTGAAGTTCAGCTTGCATATGCAATCGGTGTTGCACAACCGGTTTCTATCGCAGTAGACACATTTGGAACTGGAAAAGTAGAAGAAGCTCAATTAGTTTCACATATTCGTGAATTATTTGACCTTCGCCCAGCTGGTATTATTAAAATGCTAGATCTTCGTCGCCCAATCTACAAACAAACTGCTGCTTACGGACATTTTGGCCGTACAGACATCGACGCACCTTGGGAAAAAACAGATAAAGCAGAAGAGTTAAGACAAAAAGCAGGTTTATAATTAGAAAAAGCTGCCATAAAAACGGCTGGTATTGAAAGATTCCCTTATCAAAAAAGCGATACATTCCTAGAGAAATATAGGAATGTATCGCTTTTATAATTTTTAAAAGATAAGAAAATACCATGACTCAAGAGAAAGATGCCAACTATGAAGGGCAGCTTCCATATATTAATTCACTTACCTAACGATGCTTTTTCTAATTCCCAAAACTAATCTAAAATCTGTTCTATTTTTGGGAAATCCGGATTCTCCAAGAGATCCTTGCCTCCCCTCAGAAGATATAAGTAAAGATTTCCGTCTGGAATGATCGTTGCTTTTAAAAGTTGACCAGTCTCTTTCGAGTAAAAATAACGATCGTTATCATCTATACTGGAAGAAGTAGTGAATTTAAATCCATCGTAATCATTAAATAATTTGTCAAAGTAACTTTCATCTGCTTTCATGAATAGTATTTTATCTAATTTGTCCTGATAAAAATAGAATCTCACATTACCATCATAATCCAATATGAAGTCCGCCCCACTACCATCCTCGTAATCATCTATTGTATAATTTTTACCTAAGTGTTCTACTACTTTTGATTGGGAGTCACCCAACGTTACTCCAAGTAGATAAAATAAACCTTGTTTTTCGAAGAATGTAGGTTGGGTTAAATCTAGTTGTAGTTCGGTAGCAGATTGTTGTTCATTTTCATTAAATATTTCGTTAAAGACAAATAGCATTGCACAAGTTGCTAAAACAGCGGTTATCACCACATATCGCCATGTATGATTAGATTTTCTTGAGTTACTTTCTATCTCATTCACTACATTTTGCATAACACGTTGTTTACTTTCGGTTAAATCTTTCAGTTCAGAAGGAATATAGTTATTCATTTAAAAGAACCTCCCATTCTAAACCTGTTAATTGATTTCTTAATAGTTCTCTACCACGCCTTAATCGAGTTTTTACTGTACTTTCTGGAATAGATAAAATATGTGCTACTTCAGCAATAGTCATTTCATTAAAATAAAAATAAGTGAGAACTTCTCGATGTTTTATGGGCAAATTTAGGATTGCTTCTCCAATTATTGCTTGCTCGTCTTTTCTAACCAATTCGTCCAAATTTCTTTTGACAGCTAGTGAAAATAATTTGTTTTGTAGTTGGATTTTTCTATAGGTCCAGCTTTTTAAATAATCTTTGCTTTTATTAACGGTCATTTGTGTTAAATAAGCCTTTACCTCACCATGATCTTCATAATTATTCTGATTATGATAAAACTTTATGAAAACTTCTTGTACAATATCCTCTGCCGCTTGGAGATCCTTGACGTAGCAATAAGCTAAACGAATTAAGGAATCTGTGTATTGAAGCATTAATTCTTTTAAGTCATTAATATTCAAAAAGACATCAACTCCTTTCGTTATATATTAAACGATTCTCAAACATCTAAAGTTTGGATTTTTCGGAAAATATTATATAGAAGTTATATGGTGAAAGAAAGCTGCATACGCTGATTGCTATTTAGCAAAATATATTGTTGCAGCAGGAATTGCTGATTCTTGAGAAGTACAATTAGTGTTGGTACATAATGCACTTATAGAGTGCATTCGCTTTTCTAAAATTAGTAACAACTAATAAAGAAGCTCTGAGCGGACGAAACTGTATCTTCGTCCGCTTTTTAAAGAATAGGATAGGATAGGATTTATTCTTTTATTAACCAAACCTAATGCATCATGTCTGTACATATTTCAAGAGGGCGACGGACAAACATCTGCCACAAGATTACCGAAAAAAGAGGATCTGGAAGTGACTCAGTCAATTCCAGATCCTCTAAATCTAACGGTAATAGTGTAGCCAATGTTTCGTTCAAAGCACTCCGGAAAATAGTAAAGACAAGTTGCTCTTAATAGGCGATTGCTTTATTCTTATTGCAGTGATTTATAATACTGACCTTTTTCAGCGTATTCTCTAATAATTCGTTGTACATCTTCTTTATCGGCATCAGTCAGCTCCCGTACAACTTTTGCTGGACTTCCCATTGCAAGTGAATTTGGAGGAATTTTCTTTCCCGGAGTAACTAAACTTCCTGCTCCGATAAATGCTCCTTCTCCAATTTCCGCACCATCTAAAATAATTGAGCCCATTCCAACTAATGCTCCCTTTCGAACAATGCAACTATGTAATGTTACCTGATGCCCAATCGTTACTTCATCTTCTAAAATAAGTGGATTGTTTGGGCTTTGATGCAAACAACATAAGTCTTGGACGTTTACTCTTTGCCCAATAATAGTAGGTGCAACGTCCCCTCTAATTACCGTATTAAACCAAATAGTAGACTCTTGTCCGATTGTCACATCCCCTGTAATTGTGACATAATCAGCAATGAAAACAGAATCATCAATGGATGGAGTTTTACCTTTAAATGGATATATCAATATATACACACTCCTTTAAAAATAGAATATAATTAATCGTATCAAACGAATCGTATAATGAAAACTATTTGAGCAGAATAGGAACGAATGGAAGAGGTGATGCTCATGTGGAAATGGGAAGCAGAGGATAGACCAAAAGCAGTTATCGTAATCGTTCATAGTGCATATGAACATCATAGAAGATATGCTTGGTTAATTGAAAAATTTAGAAGTTCAAATTGTCATATTGTCATGGGCGATTTACCTGGACATGGTGAACATACAAAAGCGAATGAAATACATGATGAAACTTTCGATCACTACAAAGATTACATAGTACAAGCATTACAAGTTGCGGTTACATATAATCTACCAATATTTATTCTTGGTCATGGACTCGGAGCGACATTATTAATAAAAGTAATGCACAAATTACAAATTGAATATGCAGGGGTTATATTAACTTCGCCTTGGCTACAACTTAAAAAGTTACCTTCTAAATGGACAAATGCATTAGCTAAATTATCTGTTCAACAGAAGATTAATCATGATATTCAGCTTAAAGAATTAACAAGAAACTATGAAATGTACAAACAATTTGTAAACGATCCAACGTATCATACACTTGTAACAAATGACTGGTATAAAGAATTACAAAATCTTTTGAAGAATATTGGACAGTCAACGAATTCTATCCCAAATGTTCCCGTTTTATTAATGACGGCAGAGCGTGACAAGATTACAAATACTTCGACGGCAGCAGCTTGGCTAAAAAAACAAGAACTCACAGAGTATCAGTATAAATCCTGGAAAAATTGTTTTCATGATTTATATCAGGAACCAGAAAGAGAAGAGATTTTTGCATATTCTCATTCTTTTATAAATAATGTACTAAGATCAATAGGATATATCGTTTAGGGAATGTTGTAAGAAACCAAGATTATATTAGGGAATGATATTCTATTGAATATGTGAGTTTTAATATAAATTGTGGTATAATTATTCGGTTAAATCGAAATAACATTCTATTAATTGAAATAAAGAAAGTGAAGTGTAATTTACATGCAAAGCCAGCATTTTATGCGTAATTTTATAGTAGAAACACCTTCGAAACCAGGAAACTTTGCTAAAGTAGCAACTGCAATTGGAATGGCTGAAGGGGATATTGGTGATATTACAACACTTAAAAGTGGAGCATTAACAACAGTTCGTGATATTACGATCACATGTAAATCTGAAGCACAATTGCAATCTGTCATTGCGAATATTGAAGCCATAGGAAATGGCGTTAAGATCCATGCTGTAACTGACGATGTGTTAAAAGCGCATGAAGGCGGAAAAATTGCAATGAAGAGCAGACTGGATGTGCGTTCACTCGGTGATTTGCAAAGAATTTATACGCCTGGTGTTGCTAGCGTTTGTATGGAGATTGTTAATTATCCTGAAAAAGCAAATTACTTTACGTCGATTGGCAGTTCCGTAGCAATCGTAACAGACGGTACAGCAATATTAGGCTTAGGAAATATTGGTTCTGTTGCAGGAATGCCTGTAATGGAAGGGAAAGCGGTGCTATTAGATCAGTTTGTTGGTTTAAGCGGAATCCCTATTTTGCTAAATACAAGTGATCCTGATGAAATCGTTGAAACAGTTAAACATATTCATCAAGGATTTGGAGCTATATTATTAGAAGATATAGGATCTCCACACTGCTTTGAAATAGAAGAACGATTAAAAGCAGAACTTCCTATTCCTGTTATGCATGACGATCAGCATGGTACAGCAGTAGTTGCGCTTGCCGCGATATTATCTGCTTGTAAAGCGACTGGGGTAGATGTAAAAAATGCTGTAATTGGTCAAATCGGACTTGGAGCTGCTGGATTAGCTATTTGTCGTATGTTAATGGCTTATGGTGTAGAAGATGTGTATGGTCTAGATAGACAAGAAGAAGCACAGCAAAGATTAGTAAACTATGGTGGAAAAACAATTCCTTCTTTAGAAGAAATGATGGAAACTTGTGATATTATTGTTGCTACTACAGGCGTATCTGGGTTAATCAAACCTGAAATGATTAGAAAAGGACAAATTATTTTAGCTTTATCCAATCCAAACCCTGAAATTCTTCCAAATGAAGCTATTGCAGCTGGAGCAGCTTTTGCAGCTGACGGAAGATCTGTCAACAATGTAATTGGATTCCCGGGTATTTTCAAAGGTGCATTAAATGCAGGTGCAAAAGAAATTACCTATTCCATGCTTATAGCTGCTGCACAAGCAATTGTTGGACATACAAAACCAGGTGAGTTAATACCAAACCCACTAGATCCTACTGTTCATCATCTTGTAGCAAGAGCAGTAGAAGAAGCAGCAAATAAAGAAATGAATATATAAGAAAAAGAAGATTTCGGTTACGATGCCGAAATCTTCTTTTGAAATTCTTCATTATAATTTGTAACTTCCATCAAAGCTTTTTCTTCAAGTGGAATCCGCACAGAGAGCATCGCAAGATTTAAAAGAGTAAAGCAAATGGCTGTAATATACGCTTGGAACATTAGCGGTAAAAGTACAATTTCGATGCATACTACAACGTAATTTGGATGTTTTAGATAAAGATACGGTCCTTTGGTTACAACTTGAGCACCTGGTAAAATAATAATTTTTGTATTCCAATAAGAGCCTAACGATCTTAAGCACCAAATGCGTAATGCTTGAACAAATAAAAAAATTAGAAAGAACAACGGAAATAGAGGGGAAATACCTCGATTAAATATTAAAACCTCTGTAATCAAACAAACAAAAAAGCTTACATGAAGTGTCACCATATACGGATAATGAGATGCACCTACCTCATAAGCTCCTTGAGCAAGCATCTTTTTTTCATTTCGCTTAGCTATAAAAACTTCTGTTATTCTTTGAATGATGACAAGAAAGATAATAATGAAAAATAACATTTTAATCCCCCCAATTTAGTAGAATTGCTTCTCCGCAAAAACCAGGACCAAGAGCTACTAATAATCCTAAATCATCCTTGTTGTTTTCTTTTAACATAAATTGTTCTAATACATAAAGCACTGTTGGAGATGACATAT
Organism: Psychrobacillus sp. NPDC058041; assembly: GCF_042885655.1. NCBI lineage: Bacteria > Bacillati > Bacillota > Bacilli > Caryophanales > Bacillaceae > Psychrobacillus > Psychrobacillus sp. NPDC058041. Next base: position 81,970 of record NZ_JBHVRO010000012.1, on the reverse strand, counting down.
TCCCATGTTTTTTTAATACATCTTTCGAAATTGAAGTTTGTTTTTCTTCCAGTTGAAGTGTCTCTTCATATGCTTGTAGAACTTTTTTTCCTCCAGGATGAGCTACAAAATTTATGAGTTGATCTTTTGAAAAATTCTGCTCTGTCAAAAACTCATCTATGAATGGTCCTAACCAGCTTGAAATAATGGAAGGAATGCTTTTCGAGAAAACTACATGTAATCCATTGTTTTTAATATTCCAGCCCATCACATTTTCCGAATTTGGCATCCATTTAGACGCTGTATCTACTATATGAGGAACAGGATTATTATTGGGAAGATTAACGTTATCCCCGCAAACTAATACACAAGCTGCTCCATCTGCAAAAAGAGATGCCCCAATTAAATTGCTTTTCGAATAGTCATTTGGCTGAAAGGTAAGGCTGCATAACTCTACACAAACGACGAGTACTTTCGCAGACGGATGTGCCTTACAATAATCAAATGCCCTACTGATGCCTGCCGCTCCTCCCGCACAACCTAGTCCCCATAGTGGTATTCGTTTCATACGATCAGAAAAAGGTAGATAGTTCATCACTCGTGCATCAATGCTCGGAGTAGATATACCTGTGCTACTAACAAAAATAATGGCATCAATTTCTTCGGAAGGAATTGCCTTTTGTAAAAAAGTAGTATTTTGAAGACATGCTTGAATTACTTCTACACTATATTTTGTAGCTAATTCTATATAAATATTATTTCGCTCTTCAAATGAATGCTCGGTCTGATGCCATTCTAAAGGCACACAAAAATAGCGAGTTTCAATATCTCCATTTTCAAAAACTGTTAATAACCGTTCTAATTGGGCAATTTTATCCTTAAACAGCTCTTTTGTAAGTTTTTCTATATTTGATTGCTCCAATGCATATGGAGGATTATATGTACTAATGGAAGCAATTTTTGGCATGGAGATTCTCCTTTTTTAACGGAATAAGAAAGTATATACTCTTTTACATAGTAAGTGTCCAGACTTCAGCGCCTTGCTCCTCGGGGTCAAATGTGAAAAAGCTGTGGTGGCTGGGGAGCTGCCTCCTCGCTTTTCCCCATTTGCCTGTCGGGGTAGACATATGCGCTTGCGCTTTTCTTATTATTATCTCCAAGCAATTAAAATCTATGCAAATGAATTAGATGTTTGCTTTCATTTTTTCAATCGCAATAATAAAAGGGGGGGTATTTTGTTGATTTAAAAATTGATACGATAGTACATGTGCAAATGATTGTGGCAACTGTTGTACGTATGCTAAAAGAGCATCTTTTTCTTCTTTACCACCACTATGCCCGTGATAAACTACTAATACGATCAATCCTCCGATTTTCAACTGTTCTAAAAGAGATTCTATCGCTTGAATTGTAGAATTCCCTTTCGTTACTATTTCATGGTCACTACCAGGTAAGTAACCAAGATTAAAAATAGCTGCTGAAACTTCATTTTGAACGTATTTAGAAACGTTTTCATGTCCATCTAGAATAAGAGTTGCTCTTGAAAGTAAGTTTGCTTCTACTAATTTTTCTTCCGTGGATTTTATAGCTTCGGGTTGAACATCAAATGCGTACACATGTCCAGTCTCGCCAACTAGCTCTGCTAAAAATAATGTATCAAATCCGTTTCCTGCTGTAGCATCAACAACCAAATCTCCTTGTTCAATAACAGATGTTAATAATTCTTTTGCGAATGGTAAAACTCTTTTTAATTTCATTTCAAGACACCAAACTTTTGATATAATTTTCCTTGGTAGCTCTCTCTCTTAGCTAACTCAGAATCGATTCCATTTAATACATCCCATTTGTTTACACTCCACATCGGTCCAATCATCAGATCAATAGGTCCGTCCCCAGTAATACGTTGAACAACCATATCCGGTGGTAGTATTTCTAATTGATCTGCCACAAGTTGAATATATGCATCTCTTTGCATAAATTCCAACTTCCCTTTTTCGTACTGCTTCACCATTGGTGTTCCTTTCAGCAGATGCAGTAAATGGATTTTTATCCCTTGAACATCGAGCTTTGCAACTTCTCTTGCTGTTTCCATCATCATTTCTCGATCTTCCAAAGGCAGACCATTAATAATATGTGTACATATTCGAATATCGTGTTTTCGTAATTTGTTTACGCCTTCTACATAAGTAGCATAGTCATGAGCACGATTTACAAGATTCGCAGTCCGCTCATGAACGGTTTGCAATCCTAGTTCTATCCATAAATACGTTCTTTTATTGAGTTCGGCTAAATATTCAACGACATCATCTGGTAGACAATCTGGTCTTGTTGCAATTGATATTCCGATTACGCCATCCAGTGCAAGAGCTGCTTCGAATTTTTCTTTTAAAACAGGTAGTGGAGCATGTGTATTTGTATATGCTTGAAAATAAGCAATGTATTTTCCTTTTTTCCACTTTTCATGCATTTTTGCTTTTATTTTTTCAAATTGTACCGGTATCGGGTCAACCTTATCTCCTGCAAAGTCTCCGCTACCTGCAACACTACAAAAAGTGCAACCACCGTATGCCACTGTACCATCTCTATTTGGACAATCAAAACCAGCATCCAATGCTACTTTGAAAATTTTTTGATCAAACATATTACGTAAATAGCGATTCCATGTATAGTATCGTTTTCCATCTGACGGAAAAGGAAAGTTATTTTCGTTCATTTATATTCACTCCTTAGCCTTATATTTTATCATGATTCATTTATCTTTTGTGAAAGCACCTTGAAGTGATATATAAAAAGGAATACAATTGTCTGAGCATATATGGAATTGGAGGTGCATGTGATGCCAAAAGCAGTGTGGCTTTTAATAATAGGAATGTTTATAAATACGACAGGAAATTCTTTTTTATGGCCTTTACATACGATTTATATGCATGATTATTTGGGACAATCGTTAAGTATGGCTGGATTTGTTTTAATGATAAATGCTGGAACTGGGGTTATTGGTAACTTACTGGGAGGCTATCTTTTCGATCGAATTGGTGGCTATAAATCCATCATTATCGGTATTGCCTTATCTTTAGTTGCTTTATTACTTTTGAATTTTTGGCATGGGTGGCCAGAATATATTTGGTTTGTAGCGATTTTAGGTTTTAGTGGTGGAATCATTTTTCCAAGTATGTATGCAATGGTCGGAAGTGTTTGGCCAGAAGGTGGTAGGAAAGCTTTTAATGCTATTTATTTAGCACAAAACGTAGGTGTTGCTCTTGGCCCTGCATTAGGTGGAATTGTGGCGGCTAATAATATCAATAATATTTTTATAGCAAATTTACTTACATATGTCTTGTTTTTTGTTGTTGCATTAGTCTTTTACCGTAAAATGTCAACTCCTTCTAGTGGTCATGCTTCAGTCTTAACGGAACAAAAGAAAATAAAACAAAAAGCACCTTTTTATGCAATGATAATTGTAACAATTGGGTATATGCTCACTTGGATTGTTTATGTACAATGGACTACTACAATTTCTACACATATTTTAGATTTGGGCATATCGTTAAAGCAATATAGTCTATTATGGTCGTTAAATGGTGCACTTATAGTACTAGGACAACCTCTTATAAAGCCAGTAATCAATCGACTAGAACATAAAATAAAAGCACAAATTATTATTGGGATTGTTATTTTTATGGGCTCATTTGTAGTGGTAGCTTTTTCAGAAACTTATGCTATGTTTATCACTGCTATGGTTATTTTAACAATTGGAGAAATGTTTGTGTGGCCAGCAGTACCAACGCTTGCAGATAAGCTAGCTCCAAAAGGAAGAGAAGGATTTTATCAAGGAATTGTGAACAGTATGGCGACAATCGGAAGAATGCTAGGACCGTTCATCGGTGGAATTCTCGTAGAAGCATACGGAACGCAAATGATGATATTAATCCTCACAAGTCTAATGGTTTTCGCGATTATTACAAGTTTACTTTATGATCTTCCACTTAAAAAAGCAGAAAATAAAACCAACGTTTAATTTAAGCGGCGTCAGACTCTATACAAATTCGATATAAATCGAGTTTGTATAGAGTCTTTTTTATACAGAAGGGAAGAAAAATCGAGTTTGGAAAAAGACGGTTGCATTCCGCTTATGAACCACACGTTTCATAAGGAAAAAACGAGACTATAAGAGCCTACAAAGTTGATAAGCACCTAGGCGGAGGCTATAAGCACCAAAAGATTGTTTATAAGCGCCTACCACTAATCTATAAGCACCTACAAAATTGATAAGCACGTAAACGGAGGCTAAAAGCACCTAAAGATTGTCTATAAGCGCCTATCGCTATTCTATAAGCACCTGTAAAATGCATAAGCACCTAAAGTATGTGTATCCGTTACTATGGACTGGAAGATTTCGTGAATATAAAGATGTCAACCGAGCATATCCTATATTTCCTTACTACTATCTTGCAATAAGTTAGTAGTAAAGGAAATTGAATTGCTTAATTGTTGAATATTTGAGAATATTAAAGAGAAGGGTGTTTACGATAGAAAGGGGAATGTGATTATGAAACCAATTTACAGTTCTGCAAGGGAAGCTGTAGCAGGCATTCAAGACGGAATGACACTTATGGTAGGTGGTTTTGGACTTGTTGGTATTCCTGAGCAGCTTATTTTAGCTTTAGTAGAAAAAGGGGTAAAAGATTTAACGGTTATTTCGAATAACTGTGGAGTCGATGAGTGGGGTCTTGGTCTTTTATTAAAAAATAAACAAATTAAAAAAATGATAGGTTCCTATGTTGGGGAAAATAAAGAATTTGAACGTCAAGTACTTTCTGGTGAAATAGAAGTGGAGTTAACACCTCAAGGAACACTTGCTGAGAAAATCCGTGCAGGTGGTGCTGGAATTCCAGCTTTCTTTACTCCAGCGGGTGTTGGTACTGTAGTTGCAGATGAAAAAGAAGTGCGCGTTTATGATGGTAAAGAGTATGTATTAGAAGAATCTCTACGTGCGGACGTTGCATTAATCCGGGCAGCAAAAGCTGATAAGTTTGGAAATTTAATTTACAATAAAACAGCTCAAAACTTCAATCCAATGATGGCAGCAGCAGGAATGTTTACAATTGCGGAAGTAGAGGAAATTGTAGAAACAGGTGACTTAGATCCAGCACAAATACATACACCAAGTATTTATGTACAAGGATTATTCCAAGCTGCGCAAGAAAAAAGAATCGAACGTTTAACGACACGTTCATAAGGGGGAGACTAAGTTGAATACACGTGAAAAAATTGCTAGAAGAGCAGAAAAAGAAATTGAAAATGGAAACTACGTCAATTTAGGCATAGGAATTCCAACATTAGTTGCGAACTTCATCTCTCCTGAGAAAACAGTTGTTTTACAATCGGAAAATGGTTTGCTTGGTATTGGACCTTATCCAACAGAACAAGAAGTAGATCCTGATCTTATTAATGCTGGAAAAGAGACTGTTACAACCATTCCTGGTTCTTCTTTCTTTTCAAGTGCGGAATCATTTGCTATGATTCGCGGAGGACATGTAGATGTAGCGATTTTAGGTGCGATGGAAGTGTCTGAAAATGGCGATTTAGCAAACTGGATGATTCCTGGGAAAATGATTAAAGGTATGGGCGGTGCCATGGATTTAGTGCATGGTGCGAAGAAAATCATCGTCATCATGGATCATTGTGCAAAAGATGGCTCTGCCAAAATTAAAAAAGAATGCGAATTACCTTTAACAGGTAAAGCTGTTGTGAATAAAATAATTACTGAACGGGCAATGATAGAAGTAACAGAAAATGGGCTTGAACTAAAAGAAGTGTTCGAAGGCTATACTGTTCAAGATATTATTGATGCAACAGAAGCTACGCTTATTATTAAAGACGTAAAAGAAAATGTAGCCATTTAAAGTCTGCTTGTAATTTATTCCGAAATCCATTATTATTAGTTCTAATAGAAGTGGACTGTGAAAAGGATTAGTAAATAACCCTCGTTTCTAAAGAGAGCTAACGATTGGTGGGAGTTAGCGTGACGAATTATTGAACTCGCCTTTGAGTCTGTATGAGTGAAATGATAGTAGCTTATACCGTTTTCCGCGTTAAGGAATCAAGTTGAGTGAAGTTTTCACTAATTTGGGTGGTACCGCGTGAGTATATTCTCTCGTCCCTTAGTTTTTTAAGGGACGAGATTTTTTTATTTTAAGGAGGAATTTTAATGAGCTTTAATCATGAAGCAATCGAAAAAAAATGGCAAAAGTATTGGCAAGAAAACAAAACGTATAAAATGATCGACGATTCTTCGAAACCAAAGTTTTTTGCGTTAGATATGTTCCCGTATCCGTCTGGAGTTGGCCTTCATGTTGGTCATCCACTAGGGTATATTGCAACTGACATTTTAAGTGCATTTAAACGTAAACAAGGATTTAACGTACTTCATCCAATGGGATGGGATGCTTTTGGACTTCCTGCTGAGCAATATGCAATTGATACTGGTAATGACCCAGCTGAATTTACGGCAAAAAATATTGCAACATTTAAGCGTCAAATGAATGATCTTGGTTTTTCTTATGATTGGGATAGAGAAGTTAACACAACTGATCCTTCTTATTATAAATGGACCCAATGGATTTTCATTCAACTATATAAAAAAGGTTTGGCTTATGTAGACGAGGTACCTGTAAACTGGTGTCCTGCATTAGGTACTGTGCTTGCAAATGAAGAAGTAATCGATGGATTGTCAGAACGTGGGGGACATCCAGTAGAACGTCGTCCAATGCGTCAATGGGTGCTTCGTATTACAGCTTACGCAGATAGACTTTTGGAAGATTTGGATGAACTTGATTGGCCTGAAAGCTTAAAAGAAATGCAACGTAACTGGATTGGTCGTTCGGAAGGTGCTGAACTTACTTTTGAAGTTGATGGCACGAATGAATCGTTCAGAGCATTTACAACTCGCCCCGATACTATTTTTGGCGCAACTTATGCAGTACTAGCACCAGAACATAAACTAGTGGATGTGATTACTACTGCCGAACAGTCGGAAGCAGTGCAAGCATATAAAGATCAAGTAAAACTGAAAAGTGATCTAGAACGTACAGATCTAGCAAAACATAAAACAGGCGTATTCACGGGTGCCTATGCAGTTAATCCAGTAAGTGGAGAGAAAATGCCAATTTGGATTGCAGATTATGTATTGTCAACTTACGGAACAGGAGCTATTATGGCAGTTCCTGCACATGATGAGCGTGACTACGAATTCGCAAAACAATTTGACTTACCTATCGTAGAAGTTGTATCAGGTGGGAATATTGAAGAAAAAGCATATACAGAAGATGGTACACTGGTTAACTCTGACTTCTTAAATGGTTTAAACAAACAAGATGCGATTGCTAAAGCGATTGAGTGGTTTGAAGCAAACGGCAAAGGTGAAAAGAAAATTACGTATCGCTTACGTGATTGGTTATTCAGTCGTCAACGCTATTGGGGTGAACCAATTCCAATTATTCATTGGGAAGATGGCACTTCAACACCAGTAGATGAGTCTGAACTACCACTTATGCTGCCAGTAACAACGGATATTAAGCCAAGTGGAACAGGAGAATCACCACTTGCAAATATTACGGAATGGGTAAATGTTGTAGATCCAGTAACGGGGAAAAAAGGGCGTCGTGAAACAAACACAATGCCACAATGGGCAGGTAGCTGCTGGTATTACTTACGTTATATTGATCCAAACAATAACGAGGCTCTTGTGGATCCAGAACTAGCAAAACGCTGGTTGCCGGTTGATATTTACGTAGGTGGAGCGGAACATGCTGTATTACATTTATTGTACGCACGTTTCTGGCATAAATTCCTTTACGATATTGGTGTAGTTGCAACAAAAGAGCCTTTCCAAAAACTATTTAACCAGGGAATGATTCTTGGTGAAAATAATGAGAAAATGTCTAAGTCTAAAGGAAACGTAGTAAATCCAGATGATATCGTGAAAAGTCACGGTGCCGATTCACTTCGTCTATATGAAATGTTTATGGGACCATTAGACTCTTCAAAGGCATGGTCAACGAATGGATTAGATGGTTCAAGAAGATTCCTAGATCGAATTTGGCGTTTGATTGTAAATGAAGACGGAAAACTTAGCGATAAAGTAAGTGAGACATCTTCTGAAAACATGGAGAAAGTGTACCATCAAACAGTCAAAAAGGTTACGGAAGATTATGAATCCATGCATTACAATACTGCTATTTCACAAATGATGGTATTCATTAATGAAGGCTATAAAGCAGAAAGCATTTCGAAAGAGTATGTAGAAGGATTTGTTAAATTAATTTCTCCGATTGTTCCACACATAGCAGAAGAGCTATGGAGCATCCTTGGGCATGAGGATACGATTACTTATGAAGCTTGGCCAACATTTGACGAAGCTAAATTAGTGGATAATGAAGTAGAAATTCCTGTTCAAATTAAAGGAAAAGTACGTGCAAAACTTCTTGTATCAAAAGAAGCAACTAAAGATGAACTTGAAGCATTAGCACTTGCTTCTGAACAAGTGCAACAATGGTTGGAAGGGCAAGAAGTAAAGAAAATAATTGCGATTCCAGGTAAAATGGTGAATATCGTTATCTAATGAAAAACAAAAGCTGTTTCGTCTCTCGACATGAGAGATGGAGCAGCTTTTTATGTTTAATAAAGATATGAGATAAAATATTTTTCCCTTTATAACTAATTCTTGTATCAAAACATTAAGTGTTTTGATTTGGCATTTCAAGTACAATATATACGAAAAGATAGAATTTTCATATTTTAATAGAAGGTAAATGGAAAAAGCAAATTATGTGATGATGTTAATCCTGAAAAGATTAGATCTGAATTTTTGAGAATGGAGTTGCGTTTATGAATAGGTTAGTAATTATGACAGTAGGTAAAACTCATAGCGGTAAAACTACATTTGCGAAAGCTCTAGAAAAAGAAATGCCATACTCAGCTGTGATTGATCAAGATAACCATGCGGAATTCCTCCACACCTATTATCAAACATTATTACCAAAACAAGGACATAATACGATCAAGTACGCTCTAACACAAACCATTGTGAATCATGCAGTTAATGAGACTAATTGCCACCTGATTCTTTGCAACTCAAATCGCAATCGTAAAAGTCGTTTGAAACTGCTTGAACAATTTCAGAACAAAGGATTTACAAGCATTCTGGTGAATTTTGAACTTCCAGAACATGTTCTTAAAGAGCGAGTTGAGAAAAGTCGGCGTAGTACAGCGATACTAAGGACCGCTTCAACTTTTGACGAAGTGCTTACTCGACAGCAGGATGAGACCAATAAAGACGAAATAGTAGCGCCAATAGAAGGCGAAGCGGACCATTTATTTATCATCAAAAACGTAGATGAAATTCAGTCTGTCATTCAGGGAATTGTCAATATTGCTCATATGAGAGAAATGTCTTAACTCGTTCAGCTAATAGGTGGTTACATTTTCTTACTTGCAATTGGGGAAGTTTATATTATGAAGGGATTTTAAATGAACTAACAAAATATATCGAAAAAATTCATGTCACTTATAAAGGAGATTTATAATGAATCAAATAAATAATGAAGTGAAAGTAATTTTTTTTGATGCAGGTGGTGTCCTTTTTGATACATTTTTAAAAAGTGATGAAAGAATAAGATATATATTAATGGAAAGAGGTTATCAAAAATCCAAAATTGATTTTGCTATTATGAAAGCAAAACAAACTAAACTGACTTTCATTACAAGTTGGAATGAAGAAGAACAATACTATAAGCGTTATTATGGAACTATTGCAGAAGAACTTGGAGAAAGTGAACTAACAAATGAATTATTTTTCTTTACTCATTTTGCTGGTCACTGTGAGCTGTTTCCCGAAGTCAAAGGTGTGCTTGAGGAATTAAGTAAAAAGTATAGATTAGCTATTATTTCAAATGCAATGCCAAGTATGGACTGGATATTTGATAGATTAGGAATTCGCAGATATTTTGAATCTATTATTCTTTCTGCCTTTGTAAAAGAAGAAAAACCAGGAGAAGCAATTTACAATATTGCTCTTAATCATGCTAAAGCGTCAAATGAAGAAAGTATATTTATTGATGATAAAATCGAAAATATAGAAGGAGCTGAACGAGTTGGGATAAGAGGACTTCATTTAGATAGAAATAAGGTGAATTTGTTAGAATTAGTAAGAGCGCAACAACTAATAAAAATTCCGTATTCTTGAAGATCGTGAAACTTCAGCGGTGGCTAGCAGTAGTTTGGTCACGAATGCGTTGCCACACGATGTGGAGCTCTAAGCCATTGTTTCTTTGTAAACTACTCTTTGAGGTTCTCGACTTTTACTCTTTTGGGAGGCTTATCGCTCATCCCACGGAACGAGGCCACCTGTAACGGAAATCAGTAGTATCATCAAAATACTTGGAACAATGGAATTATGAAACAGTAAATTTTATATTTATTTTAAAAAAAGCATTGCTGCCTCTTAGCATTGCTTTTTTTGATGCCAATGAGGTTCAGAAAATCATTTATGTCTTAGTTCGTTTTTAAGTTTTCCTAACCAGTTGGATCTTCATTTATACTAGCTCATTATTCATTTAATAAATTTTATCTCATGTATAGTCAACCTTACACAATGTCTAGCATACAATACAATATGTAAAATAGAAGATACTTAATTTTAATATTTAAGGGGGTATGTATTCATGACCTATCAAGAAAAGAAAAGCATCGTATCATTAATCAGCGCTATTTTCATTTTTATGTCCTTCTGCTTGTATATGTATCCACAGTATCCAGGAGGGGGGTTAGACTCGCCAGAAACCTTTCGCTATTGGGGTTTATTCGTTCTCAACTTAACAGTGGTTTCTATAGTAGCACACATCGTAGTTAGCATTATTTTTAACATTTTGTTTAGAATTACAACAAGAGAAAAAGAACCAAAATTTGCAGATGAATTGGATAAATTAATTGAGTTGAAAGCAAACCGAAACTCTTTTTTTCTGTTTATTATCGGTTTTATTATTGCAATGGGATCGTTGATTATTGATGAGCGGTCACAGATGATGTTTATTATACTAATTGCTTCGGGATTCATCTCAGATGTGGTTGGCTCTTTATCTAAGCTTTATTACTATCGGAGAGGCGTCTAGTATGAGCAAAAATCTTGTCGGCAATCACATCCGAAAATTACGGTTTAACCATGATGAAATGACCCAGCAGCAATTAGCTGACAAGGCAGGCGTTACCAGACAAACTATCGTGGCTCTTGAAAAAGGAAACTACTCGCCATCGCTAGAGCTGGCCTTTCGCATTGCTATAGCCTTTAACCTACCATTGGAAGAGGTATTCTTTTATGGGGGAACAACAAACTTGAAAAAACAATGATTGTTTTTCCTTATTGTTCATAAATATTAAAAAAGGGGATAATAAAATGAGTTCAAATCAGAAATCAGCAAAGATTGTAGGAGTTCTGTTTTTATTAGCGGCAATTTCAGCGGTAATTGGCCTTTTGTTGTATGATCCTATCCTAAACGGTTCCGATTACTTGATTAAAGGTTCTGAAAATGCCAATCAGGTGACACTAGGAGCACTTATGGAGTTAATTCTTGTCGTATCAGTGATTGGAACGGCTACGACAATGTTTCCAATTTTAAGAAAGTATAATGAAACTATAGCTCTTTGGCATGTTTGCTTCAGGTTTCTTGAAGCGGTTATAATTACTGTGGGTATAATTAGCGTATTGTCACTACTGACTTTAAGCCAGAACTTTGTAACAGCTGGAGTCGCAGACACTACCTCTTATCAAGCTTCAGGAACATTATTAATAGCTATACATGACTGGACGTTTATGCTTGGACCATTGTTCATGTTAGGCATCAACACAATCATGTATAGTTATATATTTTATAAATCAAAGCTTGTACCCAGACCTTTATCTATCTTGGGTATGTCAGGAGCGGTGATGGTATTCATTAATGCGCTATTAGTACTGTTTGGTGTAGTGGAACAACTTTCTGTTTGGGGTATTATGGCGCTCCCAATAGCAGCATTTGAAATGATATTAGCTGTATGGCTCCTTGTTAAGGGATTCAATGAATCTGCACTTTCTTCCTTGTCAAAAAAAGAAAACGTCAATAGATAAGCTCATGCAGATCGACCGCATTAATGCAAAAAAGAGTACAGGATCATGACACCGTCATAATCCTGTACCCTTTTATTTCAGCTATTCTTATAAGTTTTGTGATTCTTTCCATTCAAGGAACTCAACAGTTAATTACTTTGAGTAATTGCCATTTCAATATTGAGGACTGTAAACATAGGCTATTCACTTGTTAATATTAACTTTCGTGAATTGACATCATAAATTTTATAACCAATTTCAAACATATGGTCTTTTGTAACTGTCACTTCACAATAGTAAGGGATTGACTTTCCATAAGCATCCAGTGCAGGAATATGATTAAAATGGAACATATCGCCAGTATCTAGCATTTCAAAGGTCGATTCAGTAGAACGCCCTGATGAAGTTATTTAGATGCTGCAGTCCCCGCTGACAACATCATATTCCTTTAGTATCATGTATTTTAGACTTGGTAGAGTAATCACTAATAGTAAAACACCAATTAAAAATGCTCCAATGGTCTTAGCTACATTTAGAAATGCAAATTCTTTATCAACATACATATAAATAAAGAGAAATATAGCGAATAATACAAACAAAGCTCCTGCTATGAGCATAATATAATACAATTTTTTCACTTCCTATAACGATTCAATAATTATTCTTACTGGACAAAGTTTATATGATTCTAAGAGGATATTATTAGAGACAGTGGAACTTGAGAAAAATAAATGGTTATAATTGGTAAATAAGTGAAGAGCAACTGAAATTAATCTTCGGTTACTTTTATCTCTAATTACCCAAACCTTCTGCAACTTGTTTCCATATATTTAATAGGGAGACAGACATCAAGCACTAGATTACCTAACAAAGAGGATCGTGAAGTTACTTCATCACTTCACGATCCAAAATCCCTCTTATAATAGTCTAGCTGAGGTTTAGTCCAAATATCTCTGAAAATGGTGAAAACAAGATGCTACTTTTTTAAATGGACAATGCCGCGCTCATTCCAGCAATTTTACCAGTTACAAGTGCAGAAGTGATATTATATCCACCTGTATAGCCGTGAATATCCAATACTTCGCCACAGAAATATAGTCCTGCTTTTTTCTTGGAAGCCATTGTTTTCGGTTCTATTTCTTTTATGGATACGCCTCCACCTGTTACAAATGCTTTATCTAAAGGTTGTGTTCCATAAACATTGACGCTAAATTGCTTCAGTAAATGTGCAAAAGCTCTAATTTTTTCGTGTGAAAGATTTTGACCATCTTCACTTTCTTGGATTCCTGCTTGTTGTAATAAAAACAGTAGCCATCTTTCTGGAACTATACCTTTCCACACATTTTTCACTGCTTTTTTCGGATCTTCCTTAATTGAAGAGAGAAGGGTCTGGAAAGTTTCTTCTTGATTTAGTTCTGGTAAACTATCTATTCGAACCTGTACAAGCTGTCCACCGTTTTTCTTTTGTTCTTTCACGACGAATTGGCTACAGCGTAAAATTGCTGGACCACTTAAGCCAAAATGTGTGAAAAGCATGTCCATTTGATGGGTAATGATGGCTTTTCCTTTTTTATTTAAAACAGAAACGGCAACATCGCGAAGGGCTAGTCCTTGCAATTCTTTCGATTTAATAAAAGGCTCATTCGATAGTAAAGGAACCTCGGTTGGATATAAATCAGTAACCGTATGACCAGCTTTTTCAGCCCAAGGATATCCATCACCGGTTGATCCCGTTTGAGGAACTGCTTTCCCGCCAACTGCAACGACTACTGCTCCAGCAACGATTTCTTCACCAGTTGCAAGTCGAACACCAATAATCTTTTCATCATTCATCAATAATTTAGCAACAGAGGAGTTTAGTTTTATTTCCACATGGAGTCTTTTTAATTCATCCAGCAAAGCATTTACAACATCCATTGCTTTATTGGAAATTGGGAACATTCTTCCATGATCTTCTTCTTTTAAAGGCACACCTAGATTTTCAAAGAAGGCGATAATATCTTCATTATTAAAAACGGAAAACGGGCTATATAAAAAACGTCCGTTTCCGGGAATATTTTTTACGATTTCTTCTTGTGGAAGTCTGTTTGTTACGTTGCAACGACCTCCCCCAGAGATTGCAAGTTTTTTCCCAAGCTTAGAACCTTTTTCAATTAACAATACTTTCCTGTTCTCTGCTCCAGCAGCCGCTGCGGCCATCAATCCCGAGGGACCTCCGCCTACTATGATTACGTCATACATAATATCTTCACACTTTCACTTTTTTCTTTATTATACATGATTGTGGTTTTCTTTCGACAGATGTAAACTGTAGTGTAGACAAAATATATGATTGGGCGGGTTTTATGTCATCAAATTTATTAAAAGGGACAATGATTTTAACGATTGGTCTCTTATTATCTAGAATCCTAGGTGTGCTTTACATTATTCCTTTTTATCAACTAATTGGAGAAAAGTATATTGGTCTTTATCAATATGCGTATGTTCCTTATTCAATCATGCTCGCAGTGGCTGTCTCTGGTATGCCAGTAGCTGTTTCTAAGTTTGTAGCAAAATATAATACGCTTGGTGACTATGCGACAGGCAGAAAACTAGTGAAATCAAGTATGGTAATAATGACGATAACAGGTGTATTAGGATTTATTATTTTGTACACATTAGCAGAGCCTATCGCAAGCTTAGTTATTAAAGATGATGAAGCATTTGTCACAGTACAAAATGTAGCAACTGTTATTCAATATGTAAGCTTTGCTGTGATTGTCGTTCCTGTGATGAGTTTAATAAGAGGGTTTTTTCAAGGGTATCAACATATGACTCCGACTGCTGTCTCTCAGTTGATCGAGCAGATTGTACGCGTAATTTTCGTTTTAGCCGGAGCTTTTCTAGTTATTAAGGTGTTTAAAGGTACTGAAAATACTGCTGTTTCTTTTGCCGTATTTGCAGCATTTATTGGGGCTATTGCAAGTATGTTTGTTTTATATTGGTATTGGAGAAAGTTGAAACCAGAATTTAATGAGCTACTTGAGGGAAGTGGAAATAATACTTCTGATGTATCTTTAAAAAATATATATAAAGAAATTTTAATATATACCGTTCCGTTTGCATTGGTAGGTGTCGTTAATCCATTATACCAATTTGTGGATATGATTACGTTTAATAACGCAATGACGCAGATTGGAATCAGCGGAAAAGAATCAGGCATCCTCTTAACAATGTTAAATCTTACAACTCAAAAACTTGTAATGATACCTGTTATGCTAGCAACAGGGTTCTCGATGGCATTAATTCCATTCATCACAAGTTACTATGCAAAACAAGATTTTGTACAAGTACGCAAATCATTAGATCAGGCATTTCAAATATTATTATTTTTAACAATGCCAGCTGCATTAGGAATTGCCGTATTATCCAATGAATTTTATCATGTGTTTTACGAGCCAAGTGAAACAGGTTCAACGGTATTGGCACATTACGCTCCAGTTGCTATATTATTTGCACTTTATCCTGTAACGACTGCCATTTTACAAGGAATAGATCGTCAAAAACTGATCATTTTAAACTTATTAGTTGGTATATTAACGAAACTCGTGTTAAATACTCCATTAATTAAAGCGTTTGAAACAGATGGTGCCATTCTAGCTACTTCTTTAGGTTACTTTGTAGCGATCGCATTAAATATGGTTGTTATTACAAAAACTTTAAAATATAAATCTAGTATGGTTATTCGGAGAATTTTACTAATTGTAATCATTAATGCAGCTATGCTAAGTCTTGTCTTCGTTTGTAAATGGGGAATAGAGCATTTATTCACAGTGGATAGTAAATTTGGTGCTTTACTTGTAATTTTTATTACTGCGTCTATTGGTGCAGCTTTTTATGGATTCGTCACGCTAAGACTAGGCCTTGCACAAAAACTCTTTGGAGAAAAGATTACACGTTTTACGAAAAAATTTGGGTTTTAGGAGAATGAAATGCGATTAGATAAATTTCTAGCACA
The DNA here is from genome assembly GCF_042885655.1 of Psychrobacillus sp. NPDC058041. NCBI lineage: Bacteria > Bacillati > Bacillota > Bacilli > Caryophanales > Bacillaceae > Psychrobacillus > Psychrobacillus sp. NPDC058041. The sequence goes on along the minus strand of NZ_JBHVRO010000012.1, from coordinate 65,852 downwards.
TATGGGGTTTGGTACGAGAAGAGAAGTAAAAATATTAGTTAAGTCAAAAGCAATTCAAGTTAATGATATCATTGTTAAAGACAGCTCGATGCACATAAAAGAAACTACTGACCAAGTTTCGGTATACGGGGAAGTAGTCGAGTATAAAGAATTTATTTATCTAATGCTAAATAAGCCAGCAGGTGTTATTTCTGCAACGGAGGATTCAAGAGATCAAACCGTAATTGATTTATTAGATGAGGATGTACGCCATTTTGAACCCTATCCTGTAGGGAGATTAGATAAGGATACTGTAGGTTTGCTTTTATTAACAAACGACGGGGCTTTAACGCATCGTCTCTTGTCTCCAAATAAGGATGTACCAAAAGTGTATTTTGCAAAAATAGAAGGATTAGTAGATGAAACTGATATTCAAGCGTTTGTAGATGGCGTAACGCTGGATGATGGATACAAAACAAAGCCAGCAATTTTAAACATATTAAGTAAAGGCGAGATTTCTGAAATTGAATTATCCATAACGGAAGGCAAGTTCCACCAAGTGAAAAGAATGTTTGAATCCGTTGGGAAAAAAGTAGTTTATTTAAAAAGACTGTCTATGGGTGCATTGAAATTAGATGAATCGTTAATGGAAGGCTCTTATAGGGAATTAACAGAAGAAGAATTAGAAAGTATACAGTAAAAAGAATGACCTCGCCTAGCCGGGGTCATTCTTTTCATATAGCAAATTCTAAGATGTCAATTTAACGCGTTTGTTCGTCGTTGTCCATTTGCCTCTTGTTGGGCTAATGACTAGGTCATTAAACTCAAGCACATTTAAATCTCGTTGAATCGTGCGAGGAGTGATGCCAAATTCATCGACTAAATCTTGTGTAGTAACAGTTCCGTGATCACGGATGAACATATACATATCTTTAATTCGATTGAGCATCCGATCAGTAGTAGGTTTCATAAGTAACCACTCCTTTATCATCATATCTCGTGGCAGGACTAGCGGACGACTTGGGTGAAAAGCAACTAAATAATTGCAATTTACAGCCCCTTTACTATATTGATAGTCAGTGCTTTGTTATCTGACAATTCAATTATAGTAGATTTACGATAAAATTTCTATTAAAAAACAATTTATTTACAAAAACTTCATATATCCTAAAAGGAGAGAAATAAAATAGACCTTTTAAATTTCAAAAAAAGAAGGTTGAAAATAGCTTCTTTTTGTGTGGTAATTTGAAAAAAAGTGTAAAATAACATTAAGCATAATGGTAGGAGGAATAAATATGAAATGGTTAGAATTGGCGGAAAGTAAGAAATCGGAAATTATAGCTGAACTACAAAAATTAATACAGATTCCTAGTGTACTTGACGAAAAAGCTATAACAGCAGAAATGCCTTTTGGTCCAAAACCACTTGAAGCACTTCGTCATATGTTAAGCGAAGGAGAAAAAGCAGGGCTTATTACAAAGAATATTGATAATATGGCTGGACATATAGAAATGGGTGAGGGGGAAGAAATTCTTGGTATTCTATGTCATGTAGACGTTGTACCTGAAGGGAAGGGCTGGACTTATCCACCATTTGAGGGTGTTGTCGCAAATGATAAAGTTTATGGTCGAGGGGCAATCGATGATAAAGGACCAACCATAGCAGCATGGATGGCGATGAAATTGGTAAAAGAAGCAGGTATTGAACTTTCTAAAAAAGTACGATTAATTATTGGGACTGATGAAGAAAGTGGATTTCGCTGTGTAAAACGATATTTTGAGAAAGAGCAAATGCCTGAAATTGGGTTTGCACCTGACGCAGATTTTCCAATAATAAACGCTGAAAAAGGAATCGCAACTTTGATTTTTACACAAACAGGCTCATCTGATACGGAAACTATTCAATTTTTCCAAGCGGGAAAACGTACAAATATGGTACCTGATGAAGCCTTTGCACTTATTTTCGGAGGATTACATTCTATTAAAGAGAAGTTTAATGAATTTGCACAGGAAAAGGGTATTACTGGAGAAGTAGTTCAAGAAGGAACTATGGTGAAAGTACTAGTACACGGTAAGTCAGCGCATGCAATGGAGCCTGATGATGGTTTGAATGCTGGGATCTTATTAGCAAAATTTTTAAAAACAATAAGCTTAACTCCTCATTCCAAAGCATTTGTAGAGTTTTTGGTGACATCATTTGGAGATGACAGCAGAGGATATGCTTTATCTCTGAACTTTGCAGATGAAGTTTCAGGAGAAACAACATTGAATCCTGGTGTAATTCATTATGCTCCAAACCAAGGGTCTTGCACCCAAGTGAGTATGCGTTATTCTGTTAGTTATGCATTTGATGAAAAATTGGCAGCATGTAGAGAAATACTTCAAAATACAGGAATTACGCTTGATATTGCTTCTAATTCTAAGCCACATTATGTCGATAAAGAAGATATACTCATAAAATCTTTGCAAAAAGTGTATGAGAGACAAACGGGAGAAGAAGCAAAATTGCTATCCATTGGAGGGGGCACTTATGCACGTGTTCTTCGAAAAGGTGTGGCATTTGGAATGCTTTTTCCAGGGAGAAAAGATGTAGCGCATCAAGTAGATGAATATGTGGATATTGAAGATTTAGTCAAAGCTACAGCAATATATGCGGATGCAATAGTAGAACTAGCTGGAAAAAATACAAAAGCAGGTGAAATTAATGGCTAAAATATTATGGAATGATCAAATTGTTAGTGAAGAGGAAGTAAATATTGGATATGAGGATCGTGGTTATCAATTTGGTGATGGTATTTATGAAGTAATCAAAATATATAATGGCGACTTATTCACTGCAACTGAACATATTGATCGTTTGTATGCAAGTGCAGATAAAATTCAATTAGTCATTCCGTATACGAAAGATGTTATGCATAAAATGATTTATGAATTAATTGAAACGAATGAAGTGAAAAATGGTCAAATCTATTTACAAGTCACTCGTGGTATTAGTATGAGACAACATAATTTTCCAATCCCTGCAGTAGAATCTGTGCTTACCTCATATACAAAAGAAACTACTCGTCCGCTAGAACAACTGGAGAATGGAGTAAGGGCATGTTTTGTAGAAGATATCCGGTGGCTTCGTTGTGACATTAAGTCGTTAAATCTTCTTGGTAATGTACTTGCTAAACAAGAAGCATTTAGTAAAGATTGCTATGAGGCAATATTACACCGTGGTGAAACGATTACAGAAGGTTCTTCCTCAAATATGTACGGAATAAAAAATGGTATTCTTTATACTCACCCTGTAAGCAATTTAATATTAAATGGGATTACGAGAAAAGTTATTTTAGATTGTTGTAAAGAGGTTGGTTTACCTGTTGTAGAAGAAGCATTTACAAAACAACAAGCATTAGAAATGGATGAGTTTATAATGTCATCTACAAATGCGGAAGTAATGCCAATTATTTCAATTGATGGTCAAATAATTGGAAAAGGTAGTCGTGGAGAGTGGACAGAAAAGATACAAAAAGCTTTTGAGAAAAAAATATCAACATCTATTGAACAATGAATACACATTATTTTTTAGGTATTAAGATTCCAAATAATCTTGCGGCTTCCATTATTGAAGCAAGAAAAGGAACTAATTTGCATGAAACGCATAAAACATTACCTGTTTTAGAAGACTTGCATATTACACTTTTTTATTTAGGGTGGATTGAGCAAAATACCTTAGATCAAATAATCCAGTCGTGCCAAAATATCGACTGGAAATCTTTTGATTTAACGACAAATGGGCTCTCCCATTTTGGTAGTAATCATACTCCGAGAGTAGTTTATACAGCATTGAAAGAAAGTGAATCTTTAACATCTTTGCAGGAAGAGGTTACCGATATAATTTCTAATTTTATTGAAGTAGATAACCCTAAAGAGTTTAATGCCCATATTACTATCGCAAAAAAATGGGCATCCAATGGATTTATATCTATTGAAGGTTTTCAATTAGAGAATACTACCTTTAAAGTTACTAATTTCTCTTTATTTCGAGTAAATCCAACTAATACACCTCGCTACGAGGAAGTTTGTATCATGCAGAGTGGAGGAGGTTAAGTAATGGCTCAACTAGTAAAGCTTCAAGATTATATATCTCGTTATCAAGTCGATTTAAAGAGATATCCAACTCAATTCGTTCGGTTAAAGAAGCAACAGTGGGAACGAACAATCGTAAAATGGGAACAAGGTTCATTTGACTCTTCATGGTTAGAAAAAGAAGATGAGGTAGAAGTATTGGAAAAAAAGTCTTTTTTTTCTAAGCTATTTAATCGAAATAATAAAGAAGGAAATTTAGAAGAGGAAACATGGGAAGAAACGGAGCTTCTAGAGGAAGATGTTGTGCTAGAGGACACTGCCTCGCTTCATTTTGAACCAAATATTGTGTACAACCCACAAACAAAAGATGAATTAAAGCGAATGTATTTAAATCAGCTTTTTCATTTTCAATTGAAGTGGGCTAGCTCTACATTACGTGAAAAGTCATATGTTGATCCAAAGTTTATGCGTGATAAATTATTACGAACACTTACTTTGCAGCTTCCAGATAATTATTTTTTGTTTTATTATCCTATTTTGAAATTAAAAAAGGCTCCAGTCGAACTAGATATTCTGCTTATTTTGCCTACAGAAATTATTTGTATAGTTGTTCTAGAGGGTAATGATTTAGACGCCTTTATAGGAAGTAGTGATCGATTTTGGTTGCGAAAAAGTGGTAAGGAAGAGAAAAAAGTACTAAGTCCAATGGTAAGTTTAAATAGGATGGAGTCAATCCTATTGCAAATAATAAAGAAAGAAGATATTGATTTGCCGATTAGGAAAGTAATTTTATCGAGAAATGGTTATATAGATTACCCTGGTACTTCTTTTAATACTCAATTTGTTGATTCGAGGAAATTTCCAGATTGGTTTATGGCATTAAAATCTTCTCCTTCCCCTATGAAACATATGCAATTCAAAGCCGCTCAAGCGATACTTGACCTTGTCCAAACAACTTCCTATTCTAGAGCCGGGTGGGAAGTAGACAGTGAGGAAATAAATGAATAAAATCGTCTTTATCGTGAACGAATATGCAGGTAATGGACGAGCGAAAAAAACATGGTCGCTCTGGAAATCCAGCCTCACTATTCCGTACACTTATTTTCTGACAGAATACATCGGACACGCAACAGAAATTGCTAAGAAATGTGCGGAAAGTAGTAAAGAAGAGTTAATCATTATTGCTATAGGTGGAGATGGAACAATTCACGAAATAATTTCTGGTGTTACTGATTATGAACATGTTCGAATCGGAGTTATTTCAGCGGGTAGTGGAAATGATTTTGGTCGAACATTTCCTGTTTTCCATAGAACAGAACAGTTAAATGAATATGTAAATGAATTGGATACCTATGAGGAATTTGATTTTGGAAAACTAACAACAAGCAAAGACTCTTATGGGTTTGTTAATAATGCAGGATTTGGCTTTGATGCGAAAGTTGGTTATGCTGTCAATAATTCCAAATGGAAAAAGCGGTTGAATTGCTTGGGATTAGGGAAAGTTACATACATACTTTATGTGATAAAAGAACTATTAACATTTAAAAGATTTTCCTTCACTTTACATACAGAACAAGATACGATAAAGTTTGATGATGTTTGGTTTATTGTAGTATGTAACCAGCCGTTTTTCGGTGGGGGTATGAAGATATCACCGAACTCTCAACCAAATGATCAATTAATCGAAATGACAGTAGTGAATAAGTTAGCTAGATGGAAGTTATTATTTATTTTCGGAACTGTTTTTTTCGGCAAACATACAAAGTATAAAGAAGTGAAACAACTTCAAGCGAAGAATTTTACAATAACAATGCATGATCAAGTATATGGGCATGTAGATGGGGAATTCTCTTGTATGACATATATTGATCAAAGCTACTTTTTTTCTGTACAATCAAAAGCTTGGAAATTAGTCAATCCAAAAAGTAAAGGGAGTTAATGTAATGAGGTTAAGACACAAACCGTGGGCAGAGGATTTCATAAATGCTCATCCTGAAATTGTAATTCCAAATCCAGAAGATCTAAAGGGAAAATGGGATACAGAATTTAATAATAATAATCCACTACATATAGAAGTTGGTACAGGAAAAGGGCAGTTTATCACTGGCATGGCAAAACAAAATCCTGCTATTAATTATATTGGGATTGAACTATATGATAGTGTTATAGTGAGTGCACTAGAAAATGCACTCGAGGCACAACCACTACCAAATTTACGCTTGTTAAAAGTTAATGGAGCAGATTTAGCGAAGTACTTTGAAAAAAATGATGTGGACCGAGTATATTTAAACTTCTCCGATCCTTGGCCAAAAATTAGACATGCAAAAAGACGTCTAACACATGAAGGGTTTTTGAAATTATATGAATCTATTTTAATAGATAATGCTGAAATTCATTTTAAAACGGATAATCGTGGCTTATTCGAATATTCTTTAACGAGTATGTCGGCTTATGGAATGTTAATAAAAGACGTTTCACTCGACTTACATGCAAATATGCCGGTAGATAATATTATGACAGAATACGAGGAGAAGTTTTCTGCAAAAGGACAACCAATTTATCGAGTAGAAGCAAAATACGTGTAAAAGGGGACCTGATAGAATGGATACATTTCAATTTCATGACATGTCGTTCACTTGGCTAAAGGGCGGGACAACTTACATGGATGGAGGAGCTATGTTCGGTGTTGTTCCAAAACCATTATGGGAAAAGAAATATCCCGTCAATGAAAAGAATCAAATTGAATTACCATCGGATCCGCTTTTCATTCAATACAAAGGACATAATATATTGATGGAAGCAGGTCTTGGCTTCGGGAAATTTACGGAGAAACAACTCCGAAACTATGGAGTGTCCGATCAATCTCAGGTGGAGGATGATTTAGCTCAACTAGGAAAATTACCAGAAGATATCGATATAATTCTTATGACACATCTCCATTTTGACCATGCATGTGGGCTAACAAAATGGGAAGGTGACAGACTAGTTCCGAGCTTTCCAAATGCTAAGATTTATGTCTCGGATGTTGAATGGAATGAAATGAAAAATCCAAATATTCGTTCTCGAAATACCTATTGGAAAGAGAATTGGGAACCAATTGAAGGGCAAGTTATCCCGTTTTCAGGATCCATTCAAGTTATGGATGGAATCGAGATGGTTCATACTGGTGGACATAGTGATGGACATAGTATTATTTTGTTTAAACAAAACGGAGAAACAATTATTCATATGGCAGATTTGATGCCAACCCATGCACACCAAAATCCATTATGGGTGTTAGCATATGACGATTATCCAATGACTTCTGTTTTTGCCAAAGAAAAATGGGTAAATGAAGGGTTACGCCAAAATTACTGGTTCAGTTTTTATCATGATGCCTTTTATCGTTTGGTAAAATGGTCCAGTGATGGAAAAGAAATAGTAGATAAAATCAAACGTACTCGTTAAGAAAAGAGAAAATGCTCTTTTAAAAGGAAAAGGTTTCGGGAATGTCCAACATTCCCGAAACCTTTTTATTATTCTTCCTGCTCATTCTCTAGATATTTTTGATATCATCGCAGAACACTTGATTAATAAATAGAAGGAAAAGACAGGAGACTCCTGCGGCAACGCCTTCATGACCAACATATGTTGGCAATGAAGGTTCGATGATTCATCCTCGGAAAACAAGTGTCTTTTTTCGGACTCGCTTTTTTTCATTGTATTTTTATAGAAAAAACTTTAGACAAACTCGTTTTTTCCGAGTATGTCTAAAGTCTGAATGTAAGCTTGATATTGCGACTAAAAAGTAGATTCCTTAGGGTTTATTTAAATCTTAACTAACTCCACAACTGTTCCCGTTTTTGCGTCTGCAGCAAATTCAAATTGTTCGAGTAGACCATTTTTTACTCGGGAAATACCACCTTTATATACATTTAAGTGAATAGCTTCTTTCTGAAACGGCTCGGGATGCATGTAAATCCATGATCCATCTATCGGACCTTCTTGTTTAAATGAATTTTTTATCTCCTTTAATACAAGTTCTGCTGATCTATTCAAGTCTATTTTACTGGCTGCTTGACTAGCTACTACACCGATCACAATACCTGTTCCAAGACCCATCATATAATCGCGAAGTTTCAATGCTATTCCTCCTTAGTCTTTTTTTTAGTGTATCATATATCTAAATTCAAATAAATTTTTCGGTAGTCGAAGTTTTTATGTAGTAAACGATTCCAACATTTATTACAATAGAAGTGGAATCTATATTTTAAAATTGAAACCCAGCTTTAGGAGGCTTTTACAGATGAATGAAGAAACTCGTTCGCTATTTAAAACATTAACAGAATTACCGGGCGCACCAGGTAATGAGCATGCAGTACGTAATTTCATGCGCAGTGAGCTTGAAAAGTATTCAGATGAAATTGTACAAGATAATTTAGGAGGCATTTTCGGCTTGAAAAAAGGCGATGAAAATGGTCCGAAAATTTTAGTTGCAGGGCATATGGATGAAGTTGGTTTTATGGTATCTGGCATTACAGATAACGGAATGATTCGTTTTCAAACATTGGGTGGTTGGTGGAGTCAAGTACTGCTTGCTCAACGAGTTGAGATTGTAACGTATAATAAAACTATTCCAGGTGTAATCGGTTCAATACCTCCTCATTTATTGAGTGATGAAATGCGAAATAAGCCAATGGATGTTAGAAATATGCTAATTGATATTGGTGCAGACGACAAAGAAGATGTTCTACGTATGGGCGTTAAACCTGGTGATCAAATTGTTCCTGTATGTCCATTCACACCAATGGCAAATGACAAAAAAATTATGGCAAAAGCTTGGGACAACCGTTATGGTTGCGGATTAGCCATTGAACTTTTAAAAGAAGTGCAAAATGACAAACTGCCTAATATGTTGTATTCTGGAGCTAATGTAATGGAAGAGGTTGGCCTACGTGGTGCACAAGCATCTGCAAATATGATTAATCCTGATCTATTCTTTGCATTAGACGCAAGCCCTGCAAATGATGCTTCTGGTGATAAAAATGAATTTGGTCAACTTGGAAAAGGAACTCTTTTACGCATTTTTGACCGTTCAATGATAACTCATCGTGGTATGAGAGAATTTGTATTAGATACAGCAGAAACAAATAACATCCCATATCAATATTTTATCTCGCAAGGTGGAACGGATGCAGGACGTGTTCATACTTCAAATGAAGGTGTACCGAGTGCTGTAATCGGAATTTGCTCTCGTTATATTCATACTTCTGCTTCTATTATTCATACGGATGATTATGCTGCTGCAAAAGAGTTAATTACTAAATTAGTAAAGACTTGCGATCGTACAACTTTAGAAACAATAAAATTAAATGTTTAAATAGGTGCCCAAGTGGCATCTTTTTTTAAAAGATAAGAAAATATATGGATTTTCTTCCTGCGAAATCAGTGTTTATGGTACTTTAAAGAATTAAATAATACCTCGGATTTCCGTTTCAGGTGGACGCTTTCCGCGAGGGCGCCGCTACGCGTTCGTTGTGATGGCACATCTGTCTCACAGAGGAACAAAGGCTAAGAGCGCCACATCGTGTGGCAACGCCTTCGTGACCAACATCTTGTTGGCCTCCGACTGGAGTCGCTACCTTTCACTCCAATCCATTAAGTGAGTATTTCCTAACAAGAAATTTACCAGCTATAGCTAAGGGGATAGAAATAGTCTAAGTAAACGAAGTTAATATGTAATCCAGTAATCGTTGTTAAATAAGAGATGCTATTGCTTTTTAAAATCTTGGGAAAAGTATAGTTCTCTAACTAATGTTGATAGTACTTTAAAGAATTAATAATACCGCGGATTTCCGTTTTAGGTGGACGCGTTCCGCGGGGTGAGAGATGGGCCATCACCGCCGCTACGCGTTCGTTGTGATGGCCCATCTGTCTCACAGAAGAACAAAGGCTAAGAGCGCCACATCGTGTGGCAACGCCTTCGTGACCAACATCCTGTTGGCCTCCGACTGGAGTCACCACCTTTCACTACAATCCATTAAGTGAGTAGTACCTAACAAGAAGATTTATCCCTGCTATCGCTAAGAGGATAGAAATAGTTTAAGTAAACTTAGTGACTATGCCATCCTTTTATCGTTGTTAAATATGAGTTGCATTGCTTTTTAAAATTTTGGTGAAATTTTGTGCACCCGGATAAGGTATAGTTCCCTAACGATAATACCTTGGATTTTCGTTTCAGGTGGACGCTTTCCGCGGGGTGAGCGATGAACCATCACCGCCGCTTACGCGTTCGTTGTGATGTTTCATCTGTCTCACTCATCCCGCTGGAGTCGCCAGCTTTCACTACAATCCATTAAGTGAGTAGTACTTAGCAATAAGATTTAGAACAGCTATAGTTAAGAGGATAGAAATAGTTTAAGTAAACGTAGTGATATGCATCTGGATAAAATACAGTTCCCTAACTAGGATTTAAATAACACTATCTTACTAAGCAATTATAAATCTTCCCATACATACTAGTTGATTGGAGCGGAGGCGGCGACTTCTGCGGGAATAGCAGATGTTTTCTGCACCGAAAGCGAAGCGGCAGGTGCATGAGCGGAAGGCCCCGCAGGAACGCAGGAAAGGAAGGAAGGCTAAGGGCGCCTCGTCCTGAGGCGACGCCTTCATGACCAACATTGTGTTGGCCCAGGAGGCTGAAGCCATGCCCGCGAAAAGCGTCCGCCGTAGCGGAAAGCAACGCATTCATATGCTACCCTTCTTGAAAGTACCGAACGTCTTTTTGCCTGGCTCTTCTTAAAGATAAGTATGTAATTTTTTTGTTCATGAACAGGTCGTTTTCCGCTGTGGTAGGACGCTTACCATGAGGCAAGTATCAAACCGCTTCCTTCAGTCCGAGCGAGGCGGGTGACTTGATTTGCTTACTAATTCCCTAGTACTCGAGGCCTTTTGCTCCAATCAACTGTGCTAATAAGAGAGTCACCCAATCAATGAACTGAGTTACTTTCTTTTGCTTATCTATTGAGCAGTGTACAATATAGAAAATAGATAGATCGTGAAGTGACGCAGTCACTTCACGATCCATAGCACTAACGGTAATAATATAGCCAATGTTTTGTCCGAGCACTTTGGAAATGGTGAAGACAAGATGCCCTTAAAGGAGACTTGCGCTTTTCTTACTAGAATAGGAGGAACAATGTTTGAAAATATTAATAGGAACCAATAATAGAGCTAAAACAAAAGCTGTCCACACTATATCTAGTTTATATTATCCAAACGCGGAGTTTGAAAATAAAGAAGTACCATCACTTGTATCAAGCCAGCCAATGAGCGATGAAGAAACTAGACAAGGTGCTATTAATCGTGCTAAACAATTAATGGTGAATTCAGACGCATCATTTGGAATTGGTTTAGAAGGTGGCGTAAATGAAATTGATGGTGTCATGTATATTTGTAATTGGGGCGCACTTGTAACAAATGACGATAATGTCTTTACTGCAACAGGTGCAGGTGTACCTTTACCAAAAGAAATAGCGACTAAGTTGAAAGAGGGGTTCGAACTTGGACCGATAATGGATGTCTATACAAATACAAATGATATCCGTCAAGGGGAAGGCGCAATTGGGGTATTTACAAATGGTCTTGTAACAAGAAGTGATATGTTTGAACATATTATGCTCTTACTTATTGGCCAATACGAACTTTCCAAGAAATTCTAGTAGTTGCAAGTGGTGTAAATCATCGTTAAAATATATATCAGTTATGCTTTGAATGGAGGAAGGTAAATGACCCGAAAATGGATACGATTCTGTGTCGTGTCGGTAGCTGTCATTTTATTGGTAGGCTGTTCTTCAGTAGAAGAGCAGGCAGCAGACGGAATTGAAAATGCGAAAATCGTGTTTCAAGGAGATGCTGAAAAGCCAAATGAAAAAGTGGGCAACTTGAAAATCTTTTTGCCAAGTGGATTTACAATTGAAGAATCGGACCAAACTAATATTATATTATCTAAAGGGAAAGATTCATACATATTATTTAACAATCCAAATGAGCTTTCTGAAAGTCAATTATATTATGATTTATTGATAGCTGATACTAAATTAAAAATAGTTGAAAAGAATACGTTTGAACAAAATGGACGATTTGGTTTTGCTGCAATTATCCAAAATAGCGAAGAAAACTTTGAATTAATCACGAGTATTGGTGGCATTAAACTTACAACTATTTCTAAACAACCTAATATTGCTTCAAACTTAGAGCAAATGATGAAAATAGTACGATCCATTTCAACTAACTAAAGGAGGAAAATATGTGGAGAATCTAATTTCTGTTGAACAATTCGACAAACTAAAACAAGAAAATAAGGTAGTTTTTAAATTTACAGCGGATTGGTGTCCTGACTGTCATTTCATAGACCCTTTTATGGGAGAAGTGGAAGAAAAATTTTCAGATTTTCAATTTATTTCCGTTGATCGAGACAAATTTATTGATCTTTGTATTCAATTAGATATTTTCGGTATTCCTAGTTTTATTGTTTTTGATAAAGGGGAAGAAAAAGGGCGTTTCGTTAGCAAAGATCGTAAAACAAAAGAAGAAATTGTGTCCTTCTTGCAAACAATCTGAACTTAACTAGAATTAAACTCCCTACTATATATTATTTTTGCTCATCATACTTGAGAAAAATAGCTAATTCATATATAAAGAAAGTAGCAAAGCATCCGAATTTGTTTTTCTTCGGATGCTTTTAATTGGGAAGGAATGATTAGGATCATTCCGATCCAATCTTTCCAAGGTAATAGTCAGAGTTTTTTGCGACGAGTAACCGCAGAAGCAGAAGCTTAGTCTTTAATTGAAAAAGGAGGGTGAAGAATGCAAGCTCAAGAACTAATACGTTTATTAAAAACAAAACTTTCGGAAGATACATTTGCATATGATTATAATCGAGAAACGAATAAACTTCGACTTACACATAAAACGATAAACAAAGGAATCGATATTTCTGTTCCTCCGATTTTAGCGAAATATGAAATAAAAAAAGAACAAGCTATAGAAGAAGTAGTATATACTATTCATCAAACCTTCCAAGCAATGGAAAAGGAAATTGCGGGAGACATTAATCCTTCCTCATCTGTTTATCCGGTTATACGGTCCACCTCTTTCCCAAAAAATTCGAATGAAGGAAATCGCTTCATCATAAAAGAACATACAGCTGAAACAAGAATTTACTACGCAATAGATTTAGGTAAAACATATCGTTTACTTGATGAAAAAATGTTAGAGAGTTGGGGAATTCGTGAAACTGAAATTCGAGAAAGAGCTCTTTTTCAAGTTCGAAATTTAGTAAATAACTATAAAAAAGATGAAGTAGCAGGTAATATTTTTTATTTTTTCAACAATAACGATGGTTATGATGCAAGCAGAATACTTAATGAATCATTATTAAAAGACATGAAAAAGATAATTGTTGGAGATATGACTATTTCAGTACCCCATCAAGATGTTATGATAATTGGTGATATTAGAAATGAAACAGGGTACGATGTTCTTGCTCAAATGACGATGCATTTCTTTACAGTTGGAACAGTTCCGATCACATCTTTATCATTTGTATATGAAAATGGTGATTTAGAGCCAATTTTTATTTTAGCGAAAAATCGAGTAACGAAGGAGAAAGAAGAATAATGAATGTTTTTTACAACCGAGATGGCGTTGGAGATGTATTATTACTGCAATTAACTCCAGAAAAAATTGAAAAAGTAGTTACAGAAACAAAAGGTGATGTCACGCTAGTTAAAGATGCAAAATCCGAAGAAGTAGTAGCGATCAATATTTTTGGATTTAGTAAATATGCAGAAATTCAAGCTAAAGGAAACGTGGATTTAACAGAGGATTTGGTAAATAAAGTAGAAAAAGCTCTAGTTTCTAATAATGTAGAATATAAATTAGTTGTAGATTTTTCTCCAAAGTTTGTTGTAGGTTACGTGGAATCTTTAGAACAACATCCAAACGCCGACAAGCTAAAAGTTTGCCAAGTAAATGTTGGTGAGAATACATTACAAATAGTTTGCGGGGCACCTAACGTAGAAGCTGGACAAAAAGTTGTTGTAGCAAAGGTAGGGGCAGTAATGCCTTCGGGAATGATTATTAAAGATGCAGAGCTTCGCGGTGTTGCATCAAGCGGTATGCTTTGTTCCGCAAGAGAATTAGCATTACCAAATGCACCAGAAGTTAAAGGGATACTAATTTTGGAAGATAGTTTAGAAGTAGGTAGTTCATTTTTAAAATAATGAAAGAAAGCATGCCAAATTGGTATGCTTTTTTTTGAATGAAAGGTAACCTAGAAACTACTATTACATGAACAGGTTGATCTCCGCTTCAGGCGGACGCTTTCCAGGGGGCAATCATAAAGCCGCTTCCGTTGCTCCTGTGCAAAACTCGTCGCAGAAAAGATTAAGTTCGTCGGAAAAATTAATTTTGCTGCGCTCCGTCCAGGGTTTTGATTTGCTTGCTAATCCCCTAGGAGTCGCCGCCTTCCGCACCTATCAACAGTGCAAATAAGAAAGATAATATTGTTAGTCGACATAATGAACCGGTACTTTCTTTTGCTTATCCATATGGCAAGCGGAACCAGTGAAAACATAGGTAGTATCTTTCGATAAATAAGTGAAGAGCTTCCGAAATTGTATCTTCGGAAGCTTTTAATACGTAGGGAAGTATTTTTTCTATAATTAGCCAAACCAAACGCATCATGTCCGCACGAATTCCAAGAGGGCGACGGACAAACATTCGCCATAAGATGACTGAAAATGAGGAGTTGGAAGTGACGTAGTCACTTCCAACTCGTCAAAATCCACCGGTAATAGTGAAGCAACTGTTTCGTCCAAAGCACTCAGGAATTAGTGAAGCCAAGATGCACTTAAAAGGAGCGTGCGCTTTTCTTATAGAATTTGAAACATATCGGTTGTGCAGTTTCTTGTATTGTTTGGAGAAGCGTCACCTCATTTATTTCGCGAGCGATAAGCTTCGGAGAACACAAATCACGTTTCACACACATTTCTAGGGTAATAGTGTAGGGGATGTCTAGTCCGAAGCACTAGGGAAATGGTAAAGATAAGATGAAATTAAAAGATGCCTAGGCTTTTCTTATGTTTTTATTGTTTAGTAAAGACGACATCTGATATTACTGTTAAAATAAATAGTATCTATCTAGAAAGAGTGATGAATTTGAAATGGTTTAAAAAATTATTTGCAATAAATGATGTTGAAAATAGAGAAGAACAAATTGTAGAAGTAGAACAAGATGAAGAACTGGTTACACGTACAAACTCGAGAACTCCTTTTCGTTTTCCTTTAATACCGGATGAAGAAAAAAATGAAAATATATATAGTGAGCCAAAAACAGAAAAAAATATAGGACAAGCAGTAAAAGATAACCAATTAAGAGATGAGCAACCTTATAAACCTCTTCATACACAGGAGTTATGGCAAAAAAGAAAGCAAGAGCCAATTGTACATTGTGCGCCAAAAAAAGAAATAGTTGAGTCTCCTGTGAAAGAAACACGTAAAAAAGCGTTTACTCCAACTCAAGTGCCTTCACCTGTTTTTGGATTTTCAAGAAAACAAGAAAAAATAATAGAAGAAACAATTGAAAGTAAAGTGACAGAAAATGAAAATGAACAAACCTTTAGGGAATTAGCAATTACGGAATTACCAAAACAAGAAGTAGAAAAAGTGACAACTGCTACAGTAACTATTGAGGAAAAAGGCTTGCTATCTCAGCATACAGATGGACAAGCACAGGACAGTCCTATAGAACCAGTGGAAGAAGTAAAACCAAATATACCTAAAGAAAATATAAGACCGTTTAATGCATTAATGCTCAAATCAGATAAAGAAAAAATGGAAGAAACAGTTGAAAGTAAAGTGACAGAAAATGAACAAACCTTTAAGGAATTAGCAATTACGGAATTACCAAAACAAGAAGTAGAAAAAGTGACACCTGCTACAGTAACTATTGAGAAAAAAGAATTGCTATCTCAGACTACAGATGGACAAGCACAAGATAATCCTATAGAACCAGTGGCAGAAGTAAAACCAAATATACCTAAAGAAAATATTAGACCTTTTAATGTATTAATGCTTAAATCAGATAAAGAAAAAATGAATAAACTAGTAACAGAGATGCCGGTCTACCAGCCGGAGATAAAACCGGTCGTGTCCCAAATAACAGTGCAGGAAACGGAATCAAAACCAGAATATAGCTCCTTAGAGTATACAAGACCAGATATTAGCTATTTACTTCCACCGGAAATGAAAAATGAAGATAAAGAATGGATGGAGGAGCAAGCATTAACACTTGTGGAAGCACTATCTCATTTCCAAGTAGCTGGTGAAATTATTCAGACATTTCAAGGTCCAGCAGTAACGCAATTCGAGTTAACTGTAGGGCATGGAACAAAAGTAAGCAAGATTCGTAATTTAGCAGATGATTTGAAACTTGCTCTTGCTGCAAAAGATATTCGAATTCAGGCACCAATACCAGGGAAAAGCTCAATTGGTATTGAGATCCCGAATCGTAAGTCAAGAGCTGTTCGTTTATCTGAAGTAATTAATACGAGTGTTTTTCTAGAATCAGACTCTCCTCTGGAGGCTGCGCTAGGGCTTGATCTTACAGGTAAACCAGTGACTCTTGATTTACGTAAAATGCCACATGGATTAATAGCAGGTGCGACAGGTTCAGGGAAATCTGTATTTATTAATTCACTGCTTGTAAGTCTAATTTATAAAGCCAGTCCTGAAGAGGTTAAACTGTTATTGATCGATCCAAAAATGGTAGAACTAGCCCCATTTAATCATATACCTCATCTTGTAAGTCCGGTTATTACAGATGTGAAAGCTGCAACTGCTGCTTTAAAATGGGCAGTAGAAGAGATGGAGCGACGCTATCAACTATTTGCACATATTGGCGTAAGAGATATTAATCGATACAATTCCCTTGCAACGGAAAAGCGACAATTTGCACAAAAACTTCCGTTTATTGTTATCGTAATTGATGAGCTTGCTGATTTGATGATGATGGCACCTACGGAAGTAGAAGATGCTATTTGTCGAATCGCACAAAAGGCAAGAGCTTGCGGCATACATTTAGTATTAGCAACACAACGTCCATCTGTCGATGTTATAACCGGGCTTATAAAAGCAAATATTCCTACAAGAATTGCTTTTTCAGTTTCTTCCCAAATTGATTCTAGAACTATTCTAGACCAACAAGGAGCAGAAAGATTGTTAGGTAAAGGCGATATGCTTTACCAAGGAAATGGCATGTCAAGTCCAGTTCGTATTCAGGGAACATATGTATCGGATGAAGAAATTGAGAATATCATCGATTATGCAAGATCTCAAGGAACACCAGAGTATATGTTTGAGCAGGAAGAATTGCTACAAAAGGCTGAGAATGTGACAGAACAAGATGAATTATTTGAAGAAGCATGTCGGTTTATCGTAGAGCAGGGTTCGGCTTCCACTTCTTTATTACAACGCAAATTTCATCTAGGGTATAACCGAGCTGCGAGGCTAATAGATGCTATGTATGAAAATGGATATATAACAGAACAAAAGGGAAGTAAAGCTAGAGAAGTGCTACTTACTGACGATAATCTAGAACAAATTTTTAGTTAATATAGTTTATTAATATTAAGGATTAAATAATGATATAATTGGGAATACGTCTACTAAGGCGGAATAATCTATTTATTATTTGAATATGCATATAAATGGGGATAATCCCAGGAGGTTTACAAAGTATGACAAAGTATCATTTTACAGGCATTAAAGGGTCTGGAATGAGCCCGTTGGCACAGATATTACATGATGTTGGTAACGAGGTACAAGGATCTGATATTGAAAAATATTTTTTCACAGAGAAACCATTACATGAACGTAATATAAATGTATTATTATTCGATGAAGCGAACATTCAAGAAGGAATGACCATTATAGCAGGTAATGCATTCCCAGATAGCCATCCAGAGTTAGTTAGAGCGAAGGAACTTGGTTTGACGATTATTCGATATCATGAATTTTTAGGTAATTATATGAGTCAGTTTACTTCAGTGGCTGTTACTGGAGCACATGGCAAAACATCTACAACAGGATTGCTTTCTCATGTTTTAAGTGGGTACAAACCCACCTCGTTTTTAATTGGAGATGGCACGGGGAAAGGCATGAAGGATGCTGAAAATTTTGTGTTTGAAGCATGTGAATATCGACGACATTTTTTAGCTTACAATCCAGACTATGCGATTATGACAAATATCGATTTTGATCATCCAGATTATTTTCATGATATTGAAGATGTGTTTAACGCTTTCCAATCGATGGCTATGCAAGTGAAGAAGGGAATTATTGCTTGCGGGGATGATTCATATTTACAAAAGATTAAAGCACCAGTCCCTGTTCTTTATTATGGTTTTGGCGAGCAAAATGACTTTGCTGCAAGGAACTTGGAAAAAACAACGGAAGGTACTTCTTTTGATGTTTTTGTTCGCAATGAATTTTACCACCGTTTCTCTATTCCTTTGTTCGGTGATCATGCAGTTCTAAATTCATTAGCTGTAATTTCTCTATGTCATTACGAAGATGTACCTGCGGATATTATTCAAATGGGTTTAGAAACTTTTGAAGGTGTTAAAAGACGTTTTACTGAATCGGTAATCGGAGATCGTATGATTATTGATGATTATGCTCATCATCCTACAGAGATTAAGGCTACGATTCAATCTGCAAGACAAAAATATCCTAATAGAAAGATTATTTCTATTTTTCAACCTCATACTTTTACGAGAACACAAAAATTTCTTAGTGAATTTGGCGAGAGTTTGAGTCTATCAGATCAGGTATTCTTATGTGATATTTTTGGGTCAGCGCGAGAAAATGCAGGTGACTTAACTATTCAAACATTAGCTGATATTATTGATGAAAGTCAAATATTAACTGAAGAAAATGTAAATCAATTGCTCAACTATGATAATGCAGTCTTTTTATTTATGGGAGCAGGAGATGTTCAAAAATACCAACAAGCATTTGAAGAAAAGCTTGTTTAAAACTTGTTTCTAGACAGAAACTAATTAAAGAATGTATAATTACTTATCTGATTAAATAAAAAAAGCTTAATCCAAATTCGGATTAAGCTTTTTTATTTAAAGAATATTTGAAAGAAACGTAGTATAGTATTATATAGAAAGAAGTTTAATTTTATTCATTAAAGGGTAAAAATGTTGTATAACAACCGAAGGAGGATACACAATGGAAAATCTCTTATACATAGCTGCTATTATAGCCGCAATTGCATTTTTAGTACTTTGTATAAGCCTGGCAGTTACGTTATTTTCTGTGAAAAAGACATTGAATAATGTTGCGAACACACTGGAAGGGCTAGATACAAATTTACAAAATGTTACGAAAGAAACTGCGGAACTTCTTCATAAAACAAATGAATTAGCAGAAGATATTCAAAAGAAATCAGAGAAGTTAAACACGGTAGTGGATGCAGTAAAAAATGTAGGAACTTCTGTTACTGGATTAAACTATTCTATACAACGAATTACTTCTTCTGTCTCATCGGAAGTCGAAAAAAACGAAGAGAAGATTGCACAAGTTATTCAATGGAGTAATGTTCTTCTTGGTGTTCGAGACAAGTGGAAAGAGCGTAAAGCTCTAGAAGAAGCAGAATACAACACATACGATTCGAAAAAAAAATAATAAATTATTGGAGGAAATAACATGAGCAATTATAATCACAATAAACCAAATTATAATGATTCAAAACACAATAATGAATATTATGAAAATCAGTCATCGTATAACCAGCAAATGCAGGGGAAGTATTCTCCACAGTCTTACAAAAACGAAAGTAGAGACAATATATACCGTGATGACGAGGTAACTGGCAAAGATTTCATCATTGGAGTGCTTTTAGGTGGTATTATTGGTGCGGCTACTGCATTATTATTAGCACCAAAGACTGGCACCGAGCTAAGAGAAAATATCACAACTCAAGCTGGGCATTTAAAGGACAAAACAAAGGATTTATCATCTACTGCAATAGAGAAGACCACTCAATTGTCTAAACAAATCCAAGAACAATCAGGACAGCTGGTAGAGAAAGTAAAATCTATTAAAGGTATGCCAACTTCTCCTCTAGATGATGGTACTGCATCGTCAGAAGGGGAAGAGCCAATGGATTATATGGAAACTATTTCTCATACGACAGAAGAGGAAACAGCACGCGAAAAAGATGAAGACGAAGAGGAAGATTCAACAGCAGTTGCAGAAGCTATAAAAGATGCAGTAGTAAATAATAATTCAAATAACTAAGTAAAAGTGGTAGTCCTTTAAGTCGAACAATGACATAGGGGCTATCACTTTTTTTAGTATTGCTCATGTTAAAACGTAGATTTTAAGAAAAACCCAAGCGCAGATATTTGCTTACTCCTTGTAGTTGAGTTGCTTGAAATCCAGTATTGAATGGTTTTATAAATAGATACATATTAGATTGCATAAAAGGAGTATATTACTAGGATCGATAGAACTTGAGGAGATAGGATGAATCCGCAAAGTGTATCCGAATTTGTATCTTCTACAATCAATTTTTGTAAAATAGAAAGTAAGAAGAATTCAGTCTGGAAAAAGATACTCGCTTACCGCGGACGAACCATCGAGCCTCCTGGGCCAACACGATGTTGGTCATGAAGGCGTTGCCTCAGGAGGAGGCGCCATTAGCCTTCCTTCCCTTTTCTACGCTTCGTGCGGGGTCTTTAGTTGAATATAGTAAATAACCTGTGAATATTACTAATTAAGAAGAATTTAAAGATAAAGGGGGATGCAATTGAAGATATTGGTGACAGGTTCAACAGGACTACTAGGTTCAGCTTTACTAAATCAACTAACAATTTCTGAGTATAAGGTCAAATTAACTTCGAGAAGTAAACCTGAAAATACAGGACCTTTCGAGTGGGTTTATAGTGACTTATTATCTGGTGAAGGTATAGAAGAAGCAGTAAAAGGAGTAGATGTAATTATTCACGCAGCAACAAGTCCAGTTAAAAATTCAGAAATTGTTGAGGTTTCAGGTTTTGAAGAGTTTTTAAGAAAGATGCAACATATAAAACATTTTATTTATCCTTCAATTGTCGGCATAAATGAAATACCATTGAAATATTATAAGCAAAAATATGAAGCAGAAGATTTGTTAAAGAATAGTTCTATTCCTTATACAATTGTACGTGCAACTCAGTTCCACAACTTTGTTGAAAATTTATTTTTATCCAAACCTCTCTTTAAAAGATATATTATCCCTGGAAACATTAAGTTTCAAAGTGTCGATGTAAGTGAATTTGCCAAACATTTAATTGGTTTAGTGGATAAAGGTCCCCAAGGAAGAACTGATGATTTTGGTGGACCAGATATAATGCCATTAAGAGAAATGGCTGAACTGAAAATTAAGATTAATAATGAGACGAATAAAGTGCTAAGCTTTTCTTTACCAGGGGAACTTTACAAATCATTCATGGATGGTAAAAACACCAATGATAATCAAAGAATGGGAAAAATCACGTTTGTGGACTATCTAAGAAATAAGATGGATTGAGTTCATTGTATTGATGGAGCGCTATTTTTACTCCCTTGATCATTAACAATAAGATTAACAAAGTCTGCGAAGAAATGTACTTAAACTAATGGGGTGCGTTAATCCAAGAAGGATTAATGCTTTTTTTGTTAAACTAATTGTACTAAATACGAGTTTAGATCAATAAGAAGATGGTTTTTTATGTTAAAATTTATATAGAATTATTAGCTTGATTGGAGATCATTATGGATACCACCTACATACATTGATACTCTTTTTATAAAACAAAAAGCGTTCCAAATTTCGATTGAATCGAGATATGGAACGCTTAAATTTATGCTAGATGTAATGGTTGATTTTGAATCATTTACTTGATTGGAGCGGAAAGCGTCCGCCTGTAACGGGAATCAAAAGTAACAGAGTCAATTTAAAAGATTGGACTTTTTCAGTACCCTCTTAAGCTACGTGCGTGTCACTTGCTCTTTTCTTAATTAAAAACTATCTCTAGTTGATCTCCACCGAAGATTTCGGCATCAAATCCAGATGCTTGACCATTTTTCAAAATTTGAAATGAGCCTTTAGTGTCAGGCAAAGACCAATCCGAAAAACGAAATACGTCTTGAAAAATCCAACAAGAAGTATTTATATCTTGCCATTGAAGAATCGATCCATTTGGCACTTTATCTTTAGGAGTAATAATGATTTCTCCATTTGAAACAATGGAACACTCTTTATATAATTCAATCTCTTCATTTTGAAAAATAACTTTAATTCTATCAACTAGCTTTCTATCTATTTGATCCGCAATTTGTTGTAGGGATGGTGCGCTTGCTACCTTGATTTCTATAATATCATTGTCTTGAACCGGGTATTGAAGTTTCACCGGATTTTCATTTAACAATAAAGATGAAGTGAACTCTGGAATAAAGTGATTTTTTTTATTAATCGTAATAGTAAATGGGTTTAAGTTAAATAGATAGTTCTCTTTCTGAATTGCGAGTAATATTTGTTCTACTGTTTGTGGAGTTTCCACTGTAATTTTATCTCTCTCTTTTAGAGAGGTATCAAGTGACATTTTTTGATTGTTGATCGTTACAATCGGTTCTACAATATGCATCACTCCTTGACATGTTATGGTTTTAACTGATGCATCATCAAGTAGATCTCTAACAGTTGCTTCCGCGTCTTTTCCGTCATGACCTTCTAATAGTTCAATTTTATCGTTACTTTTAATAATTGTTTTAGTGGTTGCATCTTGACCATTTAATTGAATAATAGCTGGTTTCCCATGTTCTCCAGGAATATAAATGTCTCGTCCATTTACTTGAACAGCAAGTGCAGCGCCTGGTTTTCCGTATAATCTTCTTGCGGATATGTTGGCAGCTAAAAGTGCATCTCCTACAGTCATTTCTTTTAATTCAAATAATCGGACGATTTGATTGTTTACTTCTACTGACATATATTGAATTGGTGCTCGCTTTGCAGCAATGGCAATTCCAATAGGTGTTACAAGTTCGGGAGTAACTGGAATATGTTCTTCTTTTGTTATATTTTGAATAGCATCAATCCCACGAACAGCTACTCGGTTTGGAGGAAGCTCTAATTTTTCTGCAAGAATAGAAGTAAGAGATGGAGTCAAACTTCCGCCTCCAACAAGCATGACTGCTTTAGTTGGTTTGTTATTATTAAGACGAAGAATTTCATTTGAAATAGAAGTAGCCAATTCAACAGTTGCTGGCTTAAGAACTTCAATGACTTCATCTTTTGGTATATTTTGATCGAAGCCCAAAATATCTTGAATACGTATAAAATCATTTTTGTTAATAGCACGCTTCGCTTCTTCTGCTAATGGAAAGTCCAGTAAATAATGATCGCTTAATGCTTCTGTTATTTCGTCTCCAGCATTTGGAACCATACCATATGCAACTACTGTACCATGATCTGTGATTGCAATATCTGACGTTCCTGCGCCTATATCAACAAGAGCGACATTTAGTCGCCGCATAGACGTTGGTATTAAAACATTAATAGCGGCAATCGGTTCTAAAGTCAAAGCTTCCATTTCTAAATTTGCTCTCTTTAAAGCGGATAATAAAGATTCTACAACTACTCGCGGCAAGAAAGTTGCGATTACCTCGATTGAAGCCACTGATCCTTGTTGATCAACTAAGCTTCCAATTTCTTCACCATCAAGTCGATAGTATAATACACTATATCCAACACAATAATAATGACTAGATTGTTTTTCGACATCTTTTTGTACTAAATTTGTTTGAGCTTTTTGAACTGCAGATAGTTCTAGACGACTTACGTCCTCTTCCGAAAATATTGGTCGGTTTTTAATATCCATTTGAATAGAGGCTTGTTCTGTTTTTAAAGCCCGGCCGGCAGCAGCAACGCTAACTTTTTCTAGAGGTCCGTGTTTTATTTCTAATTGTGTTTTAATGGATATAATAGCTTCGGCTACTTTTAAAACATTATGTATTTGACCATCAACCATTGCTCGTTCTTTATGTTCCTCGACTAATATGTCGACAACATGAAACGATTGATCGCGTTCTTCTAAGATGATACCAACTACAGATCTTGTTCCAATATCAAGCGCAAATAACTTGGATGACAAATTCCCCCACGTCCCTTTTCTAATTATCAAATACTTTAGCGAGTTGAAGCGTTAAAATAAAATGCGTGACATTCATGTATGCATTGATTATAATATGTCTTATATCTAAAAATGTATCATAATCTTCAGTTGATATAAAGTATCGTTGGAGAGAAGAGAGGAGAAATATCTATGAGTCAAGTAGATTTAGAAGGATTACGCGCACGTGTTGATGAAATCAATGTAGAAATATTACAGTTGATTAATGAAAGAGCTGGAGTGGTTCAGGAAATTGGAAGAGTGAAGGAAAAACAAGGTGTTAATAGATATGATCCTCTTCGCGAAAGAAATATGCTAGATCACTTAAAAGAGAACAATGATGGTCCGCTTCCGCAGTCCACAGTAGAGCATATTTTTAAAGAAATTTTCAAAACTGCTTTAGAACTGCAAGTGGATGATCAGAAGAAAGCACTTCTTGTTTCTCGGAAAAAGAAATCAGCAGATACTATTGTAGAGATTAATGGTGAAAAAATTGGTACAGGTACACCATCTTTTGTATTTGGTCCATGTGCCGTTGAATCATATACTCAAGTTGCAGAAGTTGCTGCGGCAATTCAAGGAAAAGGATTAAAACTTATAAGAGGTGGGGCTTACAAACCACGTACATCTCCTTATGATTTCCAAGGCCTTGGACTAGAAGGTTTAAAAATATTAAAACAAATTTCACAAGAATATGGCTTAGCGGTAGTGTCTGAAATCGTTACTCCTGGCCATTTAGACGAAGCACTTGATTATGTAGATGTTGTTCAAGTTGGTGCTCGTAATATGCAAAACTTTGAATTATTAAAAGCAGTAGGTTCCATCAATAAA
The DNA here is from genome assembly GCF_042885655.1 of Psychrobacillus sp. NPDC058041. Taxonomy (NCBI): domain Bacteria; kingdom Bacillati; phylum Bacillota; class Bacilli; order Caryophanales; family Bacillaceae; genus Psychrobacillus; species Psychrobacillus sp. NPDC058041. The sequence continues at coordinate 40,723 of NZ_JBHVRO010000012.1, read as the reverse complement.
CCAGTATTATTAAAACGTGGTATTGCTGCAACATTAGATGAATTTATTCATGCTGCGGAATATATTATGTCACAAGGTAATGATCAAATTATTTTATGTGAACGAGGTATTCGTACGTATGAAAGAGCTACAAGAAATACATTGGATATTTCGGCAGTGCCAATATTGAAACAAGAGACACATTTACCTGTATTTGTTGACGTTACTCATTCTACTGGCCGTAGAGATATTCTATTACCTGCTGCTAAAGCTGCAATTGCTATTGGAGCAGATGGAGTAATGGCAGAGGTTCATCCTGATCCAGCAGTTGCTTTATCTGATGCAGCTCAACAAATGAATTTAAAGCAATTCGACGAATTCTATGATTCGTTACAAAAATTCATGAAGACACATGAAGTACATGCATAAATAAAATACAAATAAATGGATAAATTTGCAGTAGTCTTGTTTAGTTGAAGAAGAATTCCAATTAACATTAATAGTAACTACTCACTAAATCCGTGTAGGAAGTATTTATAAGCAAATTTTTTAGAATTACTCTTTTTCAGTTTCCTCATTCAACATTAAGGGGTAAGGAGCTGAAATAGACAAAGAAAATCCACAAAACCGACTCTTCTTCTAGAGTCGGTTTTACTATATAATTGAAAATCATAGAGTACATACAGTATTATTTATATATAGTATATATATTGATAGTAGTGAGGGAGGGTTATGCGTTGACAATTACAATATATGATGTAGCAAGGGAAGCAAATGTATCAATGGCAACCGTTTCACGTGTAGTAAATGGAAACCAAAATGTAAAACCTGCAACTCGTCAAAAAGTATTAGCAGTTATAGAGCGACTGGATTATAGACCTAATGCAGTTGCAAGGGGATTAGCCAGCAAAAAGACTAAAACTGTTGGAGTAATTATTCCAGATATTTCAAATGTATTTTATGCAGAGCTTGTAAGAGGTATAGAAGATATTGCAACGATGTACAGATACAATATTATTTTAACGAACTCCGATCAACAAGAAGACAAAGAAGTTCAGCTACTTTCAACTTTATTTAGTAAGCAAGTAGATGGAGTAGTCATGATGAGTGATCAAGTAACAAAAGATATGACTAGAGAGATGGAGAGATCGCAAGTGCCTATTGTGTTAGCTGGTACAATTGAGACTTCTAACTCTTTTCCTTCTGTTAATATCGAATATCAAGAAGCGGCTGTTGATGCAGTTAATCGCTTACTTCAAAATGGTCATAAACGGATTGCATTTGTTTCGGGGTCGATGTCCTCGACAATAAATCAATTGTTCAAGTTATCAGGCTATAAAAAGGCATTAGAAGCATCTAATATAGAAATTGACCCAGAGTTAATAGTAGGAATTGATAATACGTATGATGACGGGCTACTAGCTTGGAGAAAGCTAAGTGAGCTGAAAAATCCCCCAACGGCATTTTTTGCTGGAAATGATGAAATAGCCATTGGTTTAATCCATGGAGCTCAAGATAATGGATTAAAAGTTCCTGAAGATATCGAAGTCATTAGTTTTGAAAACTCCAAACTTGCTCGAATGGTAAGACCTCAATTAACAAGTGTCGTACTGCCTTTATATGATATTGGAGCAGTATCGATGAGATTGTTGACAAAGTTTATGAACAAAGAAAAGATAGATGAACAAACGGTAATTCTTCCTTATAGGATAGAGGAAAGGGATTCTGTTAAATGATAAAACGACCAGTAGCTAAGGTTACTGGTCGTTTTTATATGCTTCCTGTTGACGAAGTAAGTGTAACGATTTATTAAGCATTTGTTTATTTTTCTCCGTAATTTCTGCTTTTCGAGGGATTGGTTCATATAGTGGATTTGGGTCCATCCAAGTTGGAATAAAAGGGATAGGTGCTTCTTTAGACCAACGATCTAGCCAAGCTTTCGGCAATTCTCCTTTAGGAGTCTTTATATCATTCATTTCCATCCAAAGTAAGGACCAAGCGCGAGGTACTACTCTCCAAATATCATATCCACCACCGCCTACAGCAATCCATTTTCCATCACAATATTTATGCGCCAGTTCATGCGCCAGTTTCGGGATTTCTTGATATAGGTTCATTGTTCCATATAAATGCGTCAATGGATCGAAATAATGTGCATCTGCACCATTTTGACTTAAGATGACATCTGGTTTAAAAGCCTCTATGATCTCTTTAAATGCCGTACGATAAATTTCCAAGAATGAATCATCTTCTGTGAAAGCATCCATTGGAAAGTTAAAGGATGTACCATAACCTTCCCCAGTTCCTCTTTCGGTTATATTACCTGTACCAGGAAAGAGATATCTTCCTGTCTCATGAAGTGAGATAGTACAGACATTGGGGTCGTCATAAAAGCTCCATTGCACACCATCTCCGTGATGAGCATCTGTGTCTATGTATAGAACGCGAGCATTGTATTTTCGTTGCATATATTTAATTGCTACTGAACTATCATTGTAAACACAGAAACCTGAGGCTCGACCTTTAAAACCATGATGAAGACCACCACCTAAATTAATTGCGTGAGATGATTTTCCTTCCATGACGTAGTCAACTGCAGTTAGGGTTCCTCCAACAAGACTAGCGCTTGCTTCATGCATATGTGGGAAGATCGGAGTATCCTCTGTACCAATTCCATAGCTTTCATATATACTCGTTTCAATAGTTTCTAAACTTGCTTTTTTTACAATTTCAATATATTGGGGATCATGTGCTAAGCATAATTCCTCGTCCGTTGCTGTCCTAGGTGCTACTATATCCGATGATTGTAAAGCGTTCATTTCTCTTAGTAGGTCAACTGTTAATGTTAACCGTTTTTGATTAAAAGGATGTGTATCCGAAAATTTATAGCCTAACTGATCTTCTGAAAAGATAAACACTGCATTATTATTCATATATTTATTCCTGGATGATTTGGCCATAAAACTTCGAAACCCTCTGCTCTTATAGCTTCTATTAGTTTGAGAGGATTCATCGTTTTTACACGCAATACTAATATTTTGTAATCGCTTCGAATTTTATCGGGATACACTAGAACACTTAGTACGTTCATTTTCTGTTCATAGAAAACTTTAGATACTTCAAACAATACTCCTGGTTGATTTGGAACACGAACTTCGATTTGAGATCCAGGCTGATGTGCTCCAGTTAGTTCAATAAATTTATATAGTAGGTCAGATTCAGTAATCATACCTACTAGTTTACCTTGGCTAACAATGGGCAAACATCCAATACGATTGTCATAAAAAATATTGGCTGTTTCTTCCACGAAATCTAATGGATGACCTGTTATTGGATTTTTGGTCATTATTAGTCCTAATGGGCGTTCATAAATTTCTGGATTTTTAATGTTTAGTAGAGAGGAGGGGGTTGCTTCTTTTAAGTCTCTATCCGTTACCACTCCAACAACTTCACGTTGCTCATTGATAATTGGTAAATGGCGTATTTTTTTCTCTTTTAAAAGTAGTAATGCATCATTAATTGTATGGGAAGGTGTTAATGTTGGAACAGATGTATTCATTATTTCTTCTACAATCATTGAAATGATCTCCTTTTCTATTTGCCTTCTCTTTGGTATTAATACATATATCGATTCATAAAGCGTAACTGATCAAACTGTTGAATGGACTCAACATCTACTCTGCTACCTATTTTAGCCATGAGACAATTTGCAGGATGGGAACTAATCTCTGGATCATCTGTTGCAAAGTAATCTAATCCACCAGCCTGCATCATTTTCTCCATTACTTTTCGATATTCCCACACATTTAAGCCCGTTCCTTTTAAATCCCAATGCCAATAGTATTCTGTTGTGATTGTTATATAATCTTCCATCATATCGTCCATCATAGAAACTCGTAAAAGTGTTTTCCCTACTCCCGTTCCACGATACTTTGGAATTACCTCAATGGCACCAAGTTCGATTAAATTTTCCATATTCCCTTGTGACCAACGTTCCAGTGGATCGGGATGGAGAAATGTACAGTATCCTACGATAGTTTGTTGATCACGTGCAATTATAATTCTTCCTTCAGGCAGTTTGGCTATGTCAATAATGGCTTTATGCTGTTGAGCCGGTGCTCGAAAAGCAACCAAATCTTCATGGAAATCTAAATTGGCCAATACCTCCCAATGAACAGGTCCTTCGACAATAACGGCGCCATGATTTGTTTGTAATTCCACTACATTATACATTTTGTTGTGTATCACGAATTCACCACCTATAAAAATATTCCAATTATAACTATTATACATGATATTTTATGAATGAATGCGGTTTCCTAAATAAATGTAATGAAACATTCTAAAAAGTAAAAAGATTAGCAAAAATGTAAAAAAGTATTGTAGAATAAAAGAGTATATTTATCGAAAGGGTGAAGAGGATGAAAATTGAAATATTGCCAGTGGTACAAGGTGACTATCAATTAAAGGACTATGATGGAACTGTAAAAAGCTTTCAATGGGAAGATACTGAGAAGACTTTTTCTTGGTATGAGACTGGAAAAGTCAATATGGCCTTTGAAGCTATAGATAGACATGCAGAGTCTTATAGAAAAGATAAAGTTGCACTATACTACCAAGATGCTGATAGGAAAGAATCTTATACATTCCTTGATATGAAAAAGATGAGCAATAAAGCAGCAAATGCTTTTAAACAAAACTCTAGTCTTGCAAAAGGAGATCGTCTTTTTATCTTTATGCCTAGGTCGCCAGAATTATATTTTTCACTTCTGGGTGCAGTCAAAATGGGCGTTATCGTAGGACCGCTTTTTGAGGCATTTATGGAAGGTGCTGTTTATGACCGCTTACTAGATAGCGAAGCGAAAGCCATCGTTACTACACCTGAGTTGCTTAATAGAATCCCGTTAGATAAATTACCGAATCTAGAAACAGTTTTTTTAGTTGGGGAAAATATAGAGGAATCTGATAAGTTTATAGATTTTAATAAATCATTAGTTCAAGCATCTGAATCTTTTGAAATAGAATGGGTAGGTAAAGAAGATGGACTAATCTTACATTATACATCTGGTTCAACCGGGAAACCGAAAGGCATTTTACATGTGCATTATGCTATGGTTCAACAATATCAATCGATGAAATGGGTAATGGATATTAGAGATGAAGATATCTATTGGTGTACAGCAGATCCAGGGTGGGTTACCGGAACCTCTTATGGAATATTTGGTCCATGGCTTGCAGGAACGACTTCCCTTGTACTTGGCGGTCGATTTTCACCTGATGCATGGTATAATGCGATTGATGAATACCGTGTAACTGTTTGGTATAGTGCTCCAACTGCATTCCGAATGTTAATGGGGGCCGGTGATGCGGTTGTTAAAAAACATGATTTATCTTCGTTACGTCATATTTTATCAGTTGGAGAACCGTTAAATCCAGAAGTGATTAAATGGGGAATGCATGTATTTAATAAAAGAATTCATGATACTTGGTGGATGACTGAAACAGGTGCACAAATGATCTGTAACTACGCGTGCTTACCGATTAAACCTGGTTCGATGGGGAAACCTTTGCCAGGTTTGGAAGCAGCCATTATAGATAATCAAGGAAATGTTGTTCCTCCATTCACCATGGGGAATTTGGCGATTAAAAAGGGCTGGCCATCTATGATGCGTCAAATTTGGAATAACAAAGAAAAATACGAGTCAACTTTTATGAATGATGAATGGTATTTCTCCGGAGACTCGGCTTATATGGATGATGAAGGTTATTATTGGTTCCAAGGAAGAGTAGATGATGTTATCATGACTTCTGGGGAACGAGTAGGTCCATTTGAAGTGGAAAGCAAGCTACTAGAACATCCTGCTATTTTAGAAGCTGGTGTAATCGGTAAACCCGATCCTGTTCGAGGAGAAATTATTAAAGCATTCGTCGCATTGAATGAAGGGTATGAACCTTCTGAAGAACTAATTATAGACATTCAGCAATTTGTTAAGAAGGGGCTTGCAGCTCATGCTGCACCTAGAGAAATAGAATTTAAAGATAAGTTACCAAAAACCCGAAGCGGAAAAATTATGAGACGAGTATTAAAAGCCTGGGAATTAAAATTACCAACAGGGGACTTGTCAACGATGGAAGACTAAAAAAAAGCCACAGCGACCTAAAAATCAGGAAGCTGTGGCTTTTCATTTCTAAAAATAAGGATTTAACTTAACTATTAATCATCACCAGTTTCCTCTTCATTTTCTGGATGAGTTGGTTTATCCCCTTCACCTGAATTAGTTGGTGGTGTAATTATGTCAGTTGGTGGCTCAGGTTTTTTCTCTTCTATTGAAACAATATTAGAAGCTCCAGATTGTAATCCTGTAATATCTACTGCTACAACGATATATTGACCTGTACCGTTAATTTGATAACTATATGTTTCAGCTTCTAGTTTAGAAGCAGCTAGTACTCTTTCACCGTTTACTACTTGGAATATTCGATATCCAACAACGTCAGTAGAATCCGAATTCGTCCATGTCAATGTTTTTCCACTTAATGAAGCCGTAACAGCTAAAGGAGGACTACCATCTGCTTTAAATACTTCTTCAGATACTACATTTCCAGAAAAAGTAGAGTTCTCAGGAAATAGTTTACTTGCATTTCCTCCAAATTTACCAAGCATTCGTTTGATAAATTCTTCGTTCACTCCAAATCCACCTTTTACTACGAATTCACTTGGAGTAGAGTCTAAGGAGCGATATCTATTTCCATTAATAACTACATAAGATGATGATATTAAACTATCATCTGGGGCAGTTGGAAGCATTGCAGCTTCGTTAAATAAGTCTGATTTGACTAAACCTGCTTGAGCACAGGCATCTGATGTGGCCAGTCCAGATATACCACAAAAAGATTTTGTAACAACTCCCTTTGGAACCGGGAAAGGATTTGGAGCATCCACTAGCTCTGGGTTCACATCATACATGGCATTCATCATATTGGACCAAAGCATATTCACTCGAACGCTTGGATGATTATAACGATTATTCATATAGAATAAGGATAATTGGTTATCATCATAACCAAGCCATACACCAAGAGAAACATTTGGATTATATCCAACAAGCCAAGAATCATTATGATTCTGTGTTGTCCCAGTTTTAGCTGCAAAATCAGATTTAAATTTTAATCTCGAATTGGCAAGGGATGCTGTCCCACCTGATAGTACATCCCGAAGCATATCTGTAATAATATAAGCAGTTGCAGGACTGAATACTTGCACTGGTTCAATTTTATGTTGATAGATGACATTCCCATGAACATCTTCAATTTTTTCGATCATATAAGCATCGATAAATTGACCATTATTTGCAAAGGTTCCAAATGCATTTGTGTTTTCTTCTACAGTTGCACCGTTGTCCATCCCACCTATAGCCAAAGCATGATGTGCGTATTCGGTTTCCCCAATATGTTCAAAGCCCATTTTGAGCAAAAAGTCTGTTGGTTTTCTATCCATAATTAAATCATACAAACGAATAGTAGATAAGTTTTGTGATGTTTTTAATGCATCACGTGCTGAAATAATACCTCTTTCTTGATCTTTCGTATAATTCGATGGTGATTCTTTCCATGTTGTACTGCCTAAATTTTCTAGTTTCACATCGACAACAGGGCTTCCGGCACCAATGACCCCATATTCAATTGCTGGAGCATATACAAGTAAAGGCTTTATTGTTGAACCGATTGGACGAACAGATTGGGTTGCATGATTATATTGTTCTAAATTATAGTCTCGTCCACCTAAGAAGGCTAATATTTTACCAGTTCCATTTTCAATCATCATACTTCCAACTTGCACTGGAAAATCTTGTTTAATAATTTCGCCAGTGTTTGGGTCTTTCACTTCTTTCGTGTACGTATGTCCATAGCTATCAAAATTATCTTTAACTTTAATCATCGCTTCATACATTTCTTTATTTATGGTTGTATGAATTCGGTAACCGCCTGTACTTACAGCACGTTTTGCAATAATATCATATTTTTCATAGAGCTTAGATTCATTTTTCAATCGTTCTGGATCAATTCCATCTGCAGAAGCAAATTGTTCTCTTAGTATTTCTTTAACACGATTTTCAATTTCAAAAGTTAGCCAAGGATACTTTTCTTCTGGCACTATCTCTGGTTGTCTAAAATCTTTCGTAATATCATAATCTTTTACAGAGTTGTATTCTTCTTCGGTGATATATCCTGTTTCTTTCATTCTGAATAAAACAGTCTTCATCCGTTCAATACCGGGTTGTAATGCTTTCCCTTCTTTTAAAACTCCGCCTTTTCTAAAAGGTGTATATGCGAATGGTGATTGCGGAATTCCAGCAATATATGCTGCTTGAGGTAGTGTTAAATCTTTCGCTTTTACGTTAAATATTCCGTTAGCTGCTGTCTCAATGCCTGCAATGTTTCTTCCGTTTGCATTTCGACCATAAGGAATAATGTTCAAGTAAGTTTCTAATATTTCATCTTTTGTCATAAAATGTTCTAAACGCATTGCTAAAAGAATTTCTTTTGCTTTTCGTTCATAGGAAACTTCGTTTGTTAATATTTGGTTTTTAATTAATTGTTGCGTTAAAGTAGAACCACCTGTTTTTGTATCGGAGTTTGTTACATCTTGAAGCAATCCACGGATAATTGCTTTAGGAACTATCCCATTATGTACTTCGAAGTATTCATCTTCTGTAGCCAAAACAGCATCCAAAACATATGGTGAAATGGAGGATAATTTAGTTTCAGTGCGCTCAAGATCCGTCCTTAACTTACCGAGATATACATCTCCTGCAAAATAAATTTCAGAGGTTTCTTCATAGTTAAACACATCTTCTCTCATTTCTTCTTTACTACGTAATGGTTCCTCTTTTACTAACGAAGCAAAATAGCCAGCTCCAACTGATACAGCAAAGATTCCAAACGTAACACCTATAATTATGAAAAGTAAGCATAAATTCCAAATAACGCCGGTTGAAATACGTAGTCCTTTAGCCCATTTAGTTGATTGCCAATCATCCAGTTTATCTTTGTAAAATTGGATTTTCTTTATCCATTTATCCATCATTAGCTCGACCCCCAAATCAAGAATTATTATACCATAACCGATTATCAATAGACGATAGATATTGACATACGTTTTATATTATGTAAAATAGGTATATATTTTAACGAAGAAAAGTCCGAAGTAGTTATTGTACATACTGTTTAGAGAGCTAACGGTTGGTGAAAGTTAGTCAGTGTATAAAAACGAATTACAGGCTTGGAGTTAAACGTTTTCACAACGATATCGTGATTGAAGCGGAAGGGTTTTTCCTTCAAGCTGGGTGGTACCGCGCTAATTGATATAGCGTCCCTGCATGATTAATTTCGTGCAGGGACTTTTTTTATTTTCTAAAGGAGGAGATTAAATTGACAAACGCATTACTAGAGGATTTATCTTGGAGAGGACTTTTATATCAACAAACAGATGCCGAGGGATTAGAAGAGTTATTAAACAAAGAAAAAATATCTTTATATTGCGGGGTAGATCCAACCGCAGATAGTATGCATATTGGACATATTGTACCTTTGCTTACACTAAGAAGATTTCAATTACATGGGCATCGACCGATTCTTTTAGTGGGTGGGGCAACAGGCATGATTGGGGATCCATCTGGTCGATCGGAAGAACGCCAACTTCAAACAATTGAACAAATTGATCGGAATGTTCAAGGTATTAAGGCCCAAATGGAACAAATCTTTGATTTCCAAGCTGAGAATGGCGCTCAAATGGTCAATAACTATGATTGGAATGGCTCGATGACGGTAGTTGAGTTTTTAAGAGATTTTGGAAAGCTTATTAATATTAACTATATGTTGGGGAAAGATTCTATTGCTTCTCGCTTAGATACAGGTCTTTCTTTTACTGAATTTACCTACACGTTAATACAAGGTATTGATTTCAAACATTTATTTGACCACTTTAATTGTCGTGTTCAAATTGGTGGATCTGACCAATGGGGGAATATAACAACAGGTCTTGAAATGATTCGTAAAACCCATGAAGAGGAAACTAAAGCATTCGGCATCACTATTCCATTAGTTACAAAAGCAGATGGAACTAAATTCGGTAAATCTGCTTCTGGTTCTGTATGGTTAGATGCAAAAAAGACATCCCCGTATGAGTTTTATCAATTTTGGATTAACACAGCGGATTCAGATGTTATAAAATACATGAAAATTTTCACGTTTTTAGAAAGAAAAGAAATTGAAGCATTCCAGGTGACTGTGGAAAATGAGCCTCATTTACGTAAAGCACAAATTGCACTAGCAGAAGAAATGACTCGTCTTATTCATGGTCAAGAAGCTTTAGACCAAGCTGTTCGAATTTCCCAAGCATTGTTTAGCGGAAATTTAAAAGAACTATCTTCCGAAGAAATGAAAGATGCTTTTAAAGATGTACCATCAGTTGAGATGACAAAAGATGGCAAAAATATTGTGGATTTTATCGTCGAAGCAAATGTGTCTCCTTCGAAAAGACAAGCGCGAGAAGATGTTGCAAACGGTGCTATATCTATAAATGGTGAAAAAGTGACGGATGTATCTTATGAAGTAGGGGAAAATGATCGTTTAGAAGATGAATTTATGATTATTCGTCGAGGAAAGAAAAACTACAAAATGATTAAGTTTGTTTAATATAAATAGCTACTTCCCTTGAAATGGGGAAGTAGCTATTTATTTTTACTTTATGGTAATGCTAGAAAGCTCCACCGCGTTCGTCGACATGGTGATTATGTTGACCATCTTTAACTTGAAGAGTTCTCTTCTCATTTTCACTTAACTTTTCGGGTTCAGTATACCTTGCGCTGACTCCATTTTCGTTTGACTTTCTATTCGGTGAATGATTCATACCTTTGTTTTTCAAAGTATATCCTCCTTTTTTGCCTATTTCATTTCTTAGTGTTTCCACAAAATAGACATATAGTCATGAAAAAATTAAAAAAATATAAAAATTAATCATAATTAGATGAAAAATGAGTAAGAAATAGTATAGAATAATATAGATAAACAAACTTTCTACAAATTAAATTATTTAATTTTAGTATATTTTTATTATTTTGGTCGGGGGCTGTTCGTGATGGGTTCAAATAGATACGTAGTTGATCGTTTCGATGATTTTTTTGTTGTTCTTTTAGAAAAAGATAATAAAACAAATAAACTTGTAATATTAAAAAATAAGTTTACGATAAATGCAAAAGTAGGGGATTTATTAGAAGTTCAGGTTAATGAAGATAAGTCTGGCTATACCTTCACTGCTTTGAAAGAAGAAACAGATGTCGCTAAACAACGATTACTTGATTTAATCGAAGGTATGAAGATGGATATAAATTAATCACTTTTCGAAATAGTTCTCTTTATTAGGTTGTTTATAAAGTATGGGAGAGCATACAAACTTATATATTTAGAAGCTTAGACTGTTGAAAAACTCGATGAAATTCGAGTTTGCAACAGTCTTTTTTTCTATATATTTAATGGCAAGGTGCACTTAAATCGAGCGTTTGTTTTTTAAAATAAAAAATACTCAAAAAAGCCCTAGAACCTTGAAATAAAAAGGTTTTAGGGCTTAATACTCTTTGCAGAGTAAAACTATTAACGGGGTGAATACCCTTGTTTTTGAAAACTACAGGCATGCAATCAGATGATTGAATATAAACATTTATAAAATATTCGTTATATTTTTTTGATAATTTTTACTTTCTAGTTTTATTTGTAAAGTAAAATTGGACAATTTAATCAGATATTATGTGGTGGGAAAAGACTTGAAATACCAGAGAGTACAAATATGAAAGCATAATTATTTTTTTAGAATAGAGTTTTTTGGACTTTAAATATTATTTCATATATTGCAAAATTCTACAAATACGTAATGGAAGCGTCATTTTTTTTAATCAGAGTAACACAAAATGGTAACAATGCTTTGGTATATTCAATTCAGGCAGATGATGGTACTGCCGGAAAATTTGAGTAATAATCTTACTTAGGTTGATAGGAGGTGAAAAGTTAAATAACGGAATTTATGAAAAATCCATCCTATCAGTAGAAAAAAATGCGAATTAGGAGAGATCAAGTAATGAATAAAAAACAAATGGATTCTAAGAAAACAAACAAAAATTTGTCGAAGAAAGTAGCGCCACTAGTGATGTCAACATCAATAATGGCTGCAACCTTTTTAGTAGCTGGTGCACCTATCTCTGCAGCAGAGCTTGATGCAAAGGGCGTTAATCCGGAAGTTATTGAACAAGTGAAAAATCATGGTCAGGAAGTATCTGCATTAGCGAAAAGTTTATCAGGATCTCCTGAAAAAGGTAAACTAGTTAGCAAACTAGCTCAAGTTAATTCCGGCACAGCTAATGAAGATCCAGATAATGATAATATAGATGAAACAAATCATGATGTGAAACAAGAAGGCGAAATAAGTGATGATACAGTAGCTGAAGAAGAAGGAACAGCTGAAGTTGGCCAAGTAGAAGATGGTACAGATGCAGTTGAAGAAGACGTAGCAGCTGAAGAAACAGAAGCACCAACAGCTGAAGTTGGCCAAGTAGAAGATGGTACAGAAGCAGTTGAAGAAGACGTAGCAGCTGAAGAAACAGAAGCACCTACATCTGAAGTTGGCCAAGTAGAAGATGATGCAATAGCAGTTGAAGAAGAAGGGACAGCTGAAGAAACAGAAGCACCTACATCTGAAGTTGGCCAATTAGAAGATGGTACAGAAGCAGTTGAAGAAAACGTAGCTGAAGAAGCAGAAGCACCAACAACAGAAGATTGCCAATTAGAAGATGATGCAATAGTAGCTGAAGAAGGAACAGTGGAAGAAATAGAAGCTCCGACAGCTGAAGTTGGCCAAGTAGAAGATGGTACAGAAGCAGTTGAAGAGGACGTAGCAGCTGAAGAAGAAGGAACAGCTGAAGAAATAGAAGCACCAACAGCTGAAGTTGGCCAAGTAGAGGATGGTACAGAAGCAGTTGAAGAAGACGTAGCTGAAGAAACAAAAGCACCAACAGATGAAGACGGTCAAGTAGAGGGTTCACAAAATCAAGAAAATGACTTTAGTACATGGGTAAATGAAACTTATCAATTTATCGGTGATGGCTATCAAAGTGTTATTGGATACTATCAAACTCTTATAGAACAAAAATTAGCTCAAACAAGTGAAGAACCTGAAAACGTTGTTGCAATTGATGTAGTATCCGATATATCTGCTGATGCTGGTGAAACAGATACACCAACTTTAGAGACAGATATATCCCGAGACATCTCTGTTGATAACGCAAATAAAGTTCTAACAAATGATATTGACGTTAATTTAGAAAGTCCAGTGGCTGTAGAAAATGAAGATCAACCTTCTGATGTAGAAACACCAGAGCAAGAAACCGTAGAATCAGTGGAAAATACAGTATCAGATCTTGAGGAGCCTTTACAAACAGTAAATGAAGAAGTAAGTTTGGCTACTGATAGAGAACCAATGAGTCAAAATGAGGTAGAAAAGGAATCCAACCAAATCTCTTTAATGGATAAAATGATTGGATACTATCAAGACCTAGTAGCTTCTTTCTCTAATCTTATAAAATTCCTAAAATAAGAGGGATTCTCTAGCGTAATCGATCGTAGTTTAAGAGTTTAATGGCATTGAACTGAATAGAAAGAGGAAGGGGAATGAAAAAGGAGAATATTCATTCCCCCCTTTTTGAGTATATTGTAAAACAAGACTTGCGAAAAAAAATTTCGCAATGCTAACGTTTTGCTAACACAATCAAGTGGAAAATAGTAAATTCCCGTTAAAGAAATAACACCCTTAAATTCAGCAAAGCCTGGATATACCGCACTTCTCGATTAGAGACGCTTTTTGTATTGCCTTATTTCTCTTACATACACTGCCATTTAATGCTTTATTAGCCCCAATTTTAGCCCCAACTAGCCGGAATAACCTGCATTTCTAAACTTTTAACTTGAGTGGTAGGATAAAAATAAAAAAACCCTAAAACCTTGAACTAACAAGGTTTTAGGGCATAATACTCTTTGCAGAGTATAGCTATTAACGAGAGTAGAACTCAACGATAAGAGCTTCGTTAATTTCAGCAGAAAGTTCGCTGCGCTCTGGAAGACGAACGAAAGTACCAACTTTTTTATCTGCATCAAATGATAAGTAATCTGGTACGAAGTTGTTCACTTCGATTGATTCGTTTACTACATCAAGGTTTTGAGATTTTTCACGAAGAGAAATTTCTTGACCTGCTTTTAAACGGAATGAAGGAATATCAACACGTTTACCATCAACCATTACGTGGCCATGGTTTACTAATTGACGAGCTCCACGACGAGTGCGAGCAAGACCTAAACGGTAAACAATGTTATCTAAGCGAGTTTCAAGAAGGATCATGAAGTTTTCACCATGTTTACCTTGCATTTTACCAGCTTTGTCAAAAAGAGTACGGAATTGACGTTCGTTTACACCATAAGTGTGACGAAGTTTTTGTTTCTCTTGTAATTGAAGACCGTATTCTGTTAATTTTTTGCGTTGGTTAGGACCGTGTTGTCCTGGTGCATATGCGCGTTTTTCTAATTCTTTACCAGTACCACTTAGTGAGATACCAAGACGACGTGATAATTTCCATGCTGGACCTGTATAGCGAGCCATGAGTGACTCCTCCTTTTATTGGTTTTATTTTGTTGTAAAATAAGACCAGATGTATCCAAACTAGTAGACATTTTATTTTCATGTATCATCGCCCATGCAGCCAAAGGGTTACAGGATACACCATCTATTCTATAAAATAGAGGAACAAAATGAACATTCTAGACCATACAACTGCTGCATTTATTTTACACAAAGTTTATTGTAACTTTTGAAGCGAACAAAGTCAATATTATTCATTCAATTGTTCCTCTGTGAATAAAGGTTCCTCATTTTTTAGACCATGAATCGCGAGGAACTGTTTCGTCCAAAGCACTCCGAAATTAGTAAAGAACGAGGTGCTCTTAAAGGTCGCTTTGCACTTTTGTAATAGGAATTCAATTGACAAATTATGAGAAGTATAGTCAAATAGAAGTATAGATGTATGTGATAAAAGTAATGTATTCACTCTTGGAAAGCTAAGAGGTGTTTTAATGATAAAAGATACTATATTAGAACAATTGAAAAGTCGTATATTAGACATTTGGAGTGAAAATGCATTCACTCAAGATTCAAGTTTTAATTGGTTTGAAGATTTAAAAACAGTACTTTTAGAGTTTTTTAATATCGAAATAGCAAACTATTATATTTTCGATACTGATACATTTTTACAGTTAAAAGGGAACCACTCATTGATAAAAAAATTAAATGCTATCAGATGGAAGGAAATTGAAGCGTTTTTCTACGAAAAAAGCTTTGCAAGTATTCCATTTCTACAAAAAAATCATCTCATAAATGGAGAAGTATCCATACTCTTAAGAGACTTGGAAGAACAGCCATTAGGTTTACTTATTATGGAGTCAACGGAAAAGTGGGAAGAATTCTCTTGCACGGCAGAAGTAAATGATTTTATAAATATTATTAGTAAATTAGTGCAAATGCTTAAGAAAACAATCTTCTTAACTCACCAGGAGCATCAGTATAGAAATCTATTTAATGTAACAAAAATGTTTCACTCAACTCTAGATATTGGACAAATATTAGAAGGAACATTAAATGCTGTACAAGATGCATTTCCGAACTTCCACTCGATTTTAATTTTATCAAATGACCAAGAACGAAAGACATCTGTCCCTTATAAACTATTTGATTACACATCAGAAAGACCGGCAACTATAGAAGCTTATGTTTCAGGTGAGATTACAACTGAACTAGCGGCAGACTTAGGAGTGCGGTTATTGAATGTTCCTATAAAAGGTAAGCAAGGTATATATGGTATTATGCAAATGTCAACGCCATTTGACTATTTGTTTTCAGTAAGACAAAAGGAATTTGCCTCATTGCTTGCTTCTGCTACAGGAAATGCATTAGAAAACGCAAAATTGTATGTACAATCACATCGATTGGTAGCAGATTTACAATTAATTAATGAAACTTCACATAAGCTCAATATGAACCTATCACTTGAGGATATGTTATTATTTTTACGAAATCAATTAATTAAATCTTTTCACCCGGAACAAATTTGTTTTGTCCTTTTAGGAGAAGAGGAAGAATACCAAATTTCTTCCGTGAGTTCAGAGTTTTTTCATACTATTGATGGTCAACTATACATTCATCATGTGGCTAATCATTTCCTTAAAATGAAGGAACCTCTTTTTATTGCAGATTTCAATCGGCTTGCAGATATAAAATATGAATATCGTTCTCTTGTTGCAATTCCGTTAAAAGAGCAAAATCAAATTACAGGATTTAGTATTGTGCTACACAGAGAACCATATTTTTTTTCATTTGATAGTTTTAAATTAATGCAATCGTTAATTCAACATTCCTCTCTCGCAATAAGTAATTCTACTTTACGTAATAAGTTACAAGAAATGGTAAATCGTGATCATTTAACAAATCTTTATGCTCGAAAATATCTAGACAAATTTGTGGAAACCTCGATGGAAAATGAGGACCGAGGTATCTTCATACTTTTGGATATTGATAATTTTAAACAAGTGAATGACTCTCATGGTCATCAAGTAGGAGATGACATATTAAAACAAATCGCTTCTATTATTCAAAAACGAACGGATGGAATTGGAATTGGAGCTAGATGGGGAGGAGAAGAACTTGCCATATACTTCTCCCAAATGACCATCTCGCAAGGTATAGAGGAATCTAACCAAATAATAGCCCAAATACCGAAATATACAAATCCGAGTGTAACAGTATCTATGGGAGTAAGTGTTTGGGAAAAAGAAAATAATTTATCTTTCCATGATCTCTTCCATTGTGCAGATATAGCATTATATGAAGCTAAGAATAATGGGAAAAATCAATTAAGTATTTATGAGGCATCTCATCTTTAAAAGGATGAGTGCCTTTTCTTTTTGTTTCATTACGTGTAAACTAAATGTAAGCGTTTACAACAAAAGGGGTGTATGTGAAGTGGATAAAGAAAATTATCAAAAAGAAACAATATATATTCATAAAGGGTATAGTTCTGTTAATCATCACGATAGTCTATCGGTACCACTGTATCAGACTTCCACATTTGCATTTGAAACGGCTGAACAAGGGGCTAGAAGGTTCGCAGGAGAAGAAACCGGGGGTATTTATTCGAGATTGGGAAACCCAACGGTCCGTGTCTTGGAAGAACGAATGGCTTCACTGGAATATGGAGAAGGAGCACTAGCGTTTGGTTCAGGAATGGCAGCTGTAAGTACTATTCTAGTTCATTTAACTAAGTCTGGAGATCATATTCTTTGTACTCGGGGTATATATGGTTGTACATTTGGTTTTTTAAATATTTTAAAGGATAAGTATAATATTTCACATGACCTTTCAACACTAGCAACAGAAGAAGAGATTGAAGCAGCTATTAAACCGAATACGGTTTGTATTTATATTGAGACTCCTATTAATCCAACAATGGAGATAGTGGATATTGCATTAATAACAAAGATTGCAAAAAAACATGGTATTTCTGTAGTAGTAGATAATACATTTTCATCACCTTATTTGCAAAACCCATTAGAATTAGGAGCAGATTTCGTATTGCATAGTGCAACAAAATATATTAATGGGCATGGAGATGTTATTGCGGGAATTCTAGTTGGAAAGAAGAAAGAGGAAATAAAGGGAATACGTCTGTCCATCCAAAAAGATTTTGGTGGTATAATTTCTCCATTTGATGCATGGTTACTAATCAGAGGTCTAAAAACTTTACACGTACGGATGGAACGTCATACGAAAAATGCATCAGATATTTTCTCTTTTTTACAAACATGCTCTATGGTAGAAAATATTTACTATCCATTTGATGAGAACAATCCTCAATTCGAAATTGCGAAGAAACAAATGAAAGCTGGCGGGGGACTAATTTCATTTACCGTTAAAGGTGGGATGAAAAATGCTCAAAAGCTAATGAACGAGTTAAATTTAATTAAAATTGCTGTAAGTCTAGGAGATGCCGAAACACTAATTCAGCATCCTGCAACGATGACTCATTATGTCGTGCCAGAAAAAGAAAGATTAGAAATGGGCATCACTGATGGATTGCTAAGACTTTCTGTAGGACTAGAAAACTCTAAAGATTTAATAGAGGATTTAAAGCAAGCTTTTTCAAAGCTTTAAAGTTCATTCTCCCACTTGCTGACAAACAATTACTTTTCCCAATTTAAGCAGTGTACTAGATAGAAAATAAAATACCGTTCTCCACTTATGAGAGAACGGTATATTTATTAATCTATAGTGAATACTCTTCCGCGATCATCTTTGTACACAACATGCTGTCTATCAAGCTTTGTTGGCGAATCAAGACCAGCTGCAGCCGCTATACGGAAAAGTCCTTCACGCATTGTCAAAATATAATTAGTCACACGATATTTCTTTTCTTCTACAACAAGTCCTTGTTGCAACTTCTTATCTGTAGTAGCAACACCTGCTGGACAAGTATTCGTATGGCATTTATGTGCCATAATACAACCTACCGATATCATAAAACCTCGTGCAATTTGAACAAGATCGGCTCCCATTGCTAAAGCAATCGCCGCACGATCCGGCGTTGTAATTTTACCAGAGGCGATAACCTTCACTCGATCTCTCACTCCGAATTTTTTTAATGCATCGTCAAGAAGAATAAGGGACGATCGAAGTGGTAAACCCACACTATCTGCAAGATCTTGATATGTCGCTCCAGAACCGCCTTCGCCACCATCGAGAGATATATGATCTGGTCCGGTACCAGTTTCGAGCATGAATGACGCAAGTTCTTCTGCATCTTGCTTGCTACCGATTACTACCTTTATGCCAACTGGCTTTCCAGTATGGTGCCGAATTTTATCGATAAATTCGAACAAAGTAGGATAGTCATCAAATTGATGAAAACGATTTGGGCTATTAATCGTTTTATATGGAGTAACGTTCCGAATAGCTGCTATTTCTTCTGTCACTTTCTCGCCTTCTACGTGTCCACCGCGCATTTTTGCTCCTTGCGCTAACTTCAGTTCGAATGCTTTCACTTGTGGAATTTCCGCTTTCTCACGAAGCCGTTCCCAACTAAATTCTCCATCTTCCGTACGGAAACCGAATAATCCTGATCCAATTTGCGCGATGATATCTGCGTCACCAGCTAGATGATGTTTGGATAAGCCACCTTCTCCTGTATTCATCCAGGCTCCTTTGGCCATGCCAATACCTTTCGATAAAGCAGTAATTGCATTTTCTCCTAGTGCACCGTAACTCATTGCAGATTGTCCGAGCATACTACGAACGTGGAAAGGATGCTCACAATTAGGACCGATTATAATCGCATCTTCTTCAGGTAATAACCAAGATAAAGCTGGGACATCCTCCAAATGCTCTTTACGTGAAAATAAATTATCTTCATCGACAATATAACGCTTTGTATCAACAATGACTGCGTTGTCGACTCGCATTTCCTCATTTTGTTTCGTAAACATTGCGTTTCGAATAAAATAGCCGGCTTCATTAAAATTACGTTTCGAACCAAAACCAATTATGCTGTTCAAATATTTTCCCGGCATAACCATATGCAAATATTCTTCGCGGTTGAAGGGTTCTCCTCCGTTATCATTATCGAATAGATATTGTCTAAGCTCTGGACCAGCTTTCTCTAATATATAGCGCATTCGCCCTAAAATCGGATAATTACGTAGTATTGCATGCTGCTTCTGTTTTCGGTCGTAAAGGTAAAGAAAAATAACAACTGTAATAGGTACGATAACAAGAAATACAATTAGTAAAGTTGAAGAAATCGAAATAGTTTCAATCCAAGACAAAGCCCTCACTCCTCTTACAAACTTTATAAATATCTTACCATTACAAAGGTCCATAAGTCTTGATTATGAAAAAACAGAAGGAAAATTTCTCCTTCTGTTTTTCTTAAATATGTTTAATTAAAACTTGAACGAATTGCTCTAAGCCTTCTTTATCTTGCTCTGAAAAGCGTTCTTTAATAGGACTGTCTATGTCTAGTACACCTAAAAGTTCTCCATTCCTAACAATAGGTACAACGATTTCCGATTGTGAAGCTGCATCACATGCTATATGTCCTGGAAATGCGTGAACATCTGGAACAATGACGGTTTCTTTTGTTTTTGCAGCTGTGCCACAAACACCTCTACCAAGAGGGATTCTTACGCAAGCAGGTAATCCTTGAAATGGACCTAATACTAATTCACCGTCTTCCATTAGATAGAAGCCAACCCAATTAATTTGGTCAAAAAATTGATTTAGTAATGCGGATGCGTTACTTAGATTTGCTATAGCATTTTTTTCACCAGTCAATAACGCATCTAATTGCTTAGATAACATGACGTAATTTGCTGATAGGTCTTCGGAATAGGTTGTTTGTGTAAACATTTTTTATTCTCCATTCTCAATATATTTATTTAGTTCATTATAGAACTGATGTAAATCACTTACTTGATGGGCATCTGAACCGAACACTAAGGGGATTTCTAATTGTTTTGCCATTAAAATGTATGGAGGAGATGGATAGCTTTCCAAACAATACGGTTTGGCAAGACCTGCACTATTTACGTCAAGTTGGAGATGTTGATTTTTTATTTCTTTTAATATAGAAACAATTTCTTCCTTATCATCAACTTTTTCGGATAATGCATGCTGAAATTTATGTACAAGTGTTATATGACCGATTCGTTTTGGTTTATAGCTTCCTAGATCACTCTTTATTGAATCCATTAGTGTTTTATAATACAATTTATACACAGAGACTGGATTTCCTACTTTTTCTACAAATTCTATATAGTTTTTTGGAGAGAAGTCGATACAAGTATATGTGTTTTGAAATTGTAAAAAATGTACGGATAAAATAGAATCATCTAAATATTGTCCATAAGTATTTAGAAAAGATATAGTCTCATGTTCAAATCCTGATATAAAGTCTATCTCTAACCCAGATGAAATAATAATATCTTTTCTATATTGTTTTTTCAAATCATCTAGAGTGTTTAAATAAGATTCGAGCTTGTTTAAATTCATTCCGCTATCTTGTTGCGGAGTAGGATCGATGAAACTTCTAGGTAATGGGGCATGCTCTGTAAAAGTTATTTCGTGAAATCCATTTTGGATTGCTTTTTCAATATATAATTGAAAAGAGTCAAGCGTTCCATGAGGACAGTAAGGTGTATGGATATGACCATCTTTTTTCAAAAAATCAACCTCCACGTCATCGAAATACAAATATTTCAAAGAATTCATTGCTTTTCTATTGTTTTATGAAACAATAACATATAAAGCATGGTAATATATATAGTAACATTTGAATAAGAACTTTTGATCTTGGAACAGGGGGCTTACGATGAAGTATATCATCCCAGTGATTATTATACTTTTAATCATTGCAATTTTTGCGTTTATAATAAGACGAAAACATAATTCAGAAATTGAGCGGTTAGAGCATGAAAAGCATCAAATTCAAAACAAACCTATTTTAGAAGAGATGACAAAAGTAAAGCAATTGAATATGAATGGTCAAACAGAAGAGATGTTTGAAAGATGGAGAAATACTTGGACGGAAGTAATGGATGTTTTAATGCCTAAAATCGATGTTCTATTGTTTGATGTAGAAGAAAATGTCGATAAATTTCTTTTCTTCAAAGCTTCTAAAGTTGAAAAAGAAATTCAGTCTTTAATTACTACATGTGATGAGAAAATGTCGAGTATTTTAAAGGAATTAGAAGATTTAATAGGCAGTGAAGAGAAAAATCGAATTGAGATGGAACAGTTAAAAGAGCAACATCGTGCTGCTAGAAAAACGGTACTAGCACATCAGCATTCATTTGGAGATGCGGTTCCAGCATTAGAGACAAAATTAGAGTCCTTTATTCCACATTTTGAAGAATTTGATAAATTGACAGAGACAGGGAACTATTTAAGCGCAAGAGAGATTGTTATTTCTGTTCAAAATGATGGACAAAAGTTTTTTCGCATTTTACATGAAATACCAACAGCACTTTCAGAAATTCAACATAAAATTCCAGGAAGTATCCATGAATTAAGAAGTGGACAAAAAGAAATGGAAGAGAGCTCCTACTACTTGCAACATCTTGAAATGTCTGCAAAATTAGATGCGATTGAGGAAGAATTGACTGAGTTAAAAGCTGAAATTATTGAACTAAATGTGAGTAAAGCAATTACCAGGGTAGAAGAAATCAAAGATGAAATTGAATCCTTCTATGATTTATTGGAAAAAGAAGTAATTGCTAAAAAATACGTAGATTTACATAAAGAAAAAACTGCTTACCGTTTAAAAGAAGTTACTTCAGTTACTCGTGCTATTAGTGAAGAAGCAGCTTTTGTGCAACAAAGCTACCGATTACCTGAAAAAGAAGCAGAAATTCCACAAAGTTGTTTAAAAGAACTGGAAGTATTGCAAAAGAAATTTGAACTACTTTCCACTCGTGTCGAGGAAGAACAATCTGCTTATTCAAGTTTGCAAGAAGAGCTAAATGAGATATCAGAAGAAATTGATCGCTTATATGATGAGCAAGACCGTTTTGCAAATCGATTAAAAAATCTAAGAATTGATGAAAATAAAGCACGTGCTAAGCTAGATGACTTGAAAAACTTATTGCATGAAACAGATCGTATGTTACAGAAAGCGAACATACCAGGTATTCCAGAAGAGATGGATGTTCGTCTTGAAGAAGCAGAAGAACATATTTACGTTGCTATGCAAAGCCTTCAAGAAGTTCCATTAAATATGCTATTAGTGGATAATTATTTGTCTCAAGCTGAGGCTTGTATGGAGGAAGTGCATCAAAAAGCAAAGGAAATGCTTGAAAATGTGTTATTAACCGAAAAGATTATCCAATATGGTAACCGTTATCGAGCAAATCATCCAAATGTTCATATGCGTTTATTAGAAGCTGAAGAGGCATTTAGACAACTAAGATATGCAAAAGCTCTGGAGGACGCGGCTACTGCGGTAGAAGAGGTTGAACCAGGTGCTTTAAAAAAGATTGAAGTACTTGTGAAAGAAGATACACTACGTACATAACCTGATTATAATAACTAAGATTTCCTCGAATGAGTAACGTTTTCAGATAATCTGGAGATATATCTATTTTAGTATTTATGTTGTGTATACAAATGTGAACCACCTCACTAAAATTGTGAAGGTGGTTTTTTTCCGAAAAGGAGTTAATGGAACATGATTTATTTTGATAACAGTTCTACTACGAAAGCACTAAAAGAAATAATCGATACATTTGTAACGGTAAACGAACAGTATTGGGCGAATCCTTCTTCCATACATGAGTTCGGACACCAAACAGACGAATTGTTACAATCCGCTAGAAAACAAGTTGCTGATGTATTAAAAACAGTTGATGAAAAAGTATATTTTACTTCAGGAGGGACAGAGTCGAATAATTTAGCTATATTTGGTTTAGCTAATAAATACAAGCATCGTGGAAATCATGTACTTATTTCCGCAATTGAACATCCTTCAATAATCGAAGCTGCTAAAATGCTCCAAAAACAAGGATTTATTGTAGAATTAATCCCGGTGAATAAAGAAGGCTATATTAAGTTAGAAGAATTGGATTCGCTTCTTCGTCACGATACAGTGTTAGTGAGTGTAATGCATGTAAATAACGAAACTGGTGCCATTCAGCCTATTAATGAAATAGCTTCACTTATAAAATCAAAAAGCCGTGCAGTTTTTCATATGGATGCGGTCCAAAGCTTTGGGAAAATGGTCGTAAACTTTGATGAACAATATGTAGATGCAATAACTATTTCGTCTCATAAAATTCATGGATTAAAAGGATCCGGTCTTCTTGCTTTAAAAAGTACTATAGAGATTACTCCTATTCTTTTTGGAGGAGGTCAGGAATCAGGAGTTCGAAGTGGTACGACACCTGTACCATTATCTGTATGTACAGCAAAAGCAATAAGAATAGCAAATGCCAATTTAAATACTCATATGGAAAGCATATTGAAAATGTCAGAAGAAGTTACTACTTTTTTAAAGAAATTTTCATCTATAAAAATCATTTCCCCGGAAATAAAAGCTCCCCATATTGTTTCTTTTTCAGTCCGAGGAGTAAAAGGAGAAGTATTTATTAATGCACTGCAAAAAGAAGACGTAATCGTCTCCACGAGCAGTGCATGTTCATCCAAACAAACACAAACAAGTCATGTGTTAAAAGCAATGCATTTAGAAGATGATTATATCAAAGGTGTTATCCGACTAAGCTTTTCTTATATGAATACACCGGAAGAAGTTCAGCAATTTAAAAGAATATTTACAAAAGTAATGAACGTAATAAAAGGAGATTAAAAAAGATGAAATGGGAAAAAATATTAGTTAGATATGGTGAATTATCAACGAAAGGTAAAAATAGAAAAGCATTTATCACGCAACTTCGAAATAATATAAAGTTTTCTTTTATGGACTTGCAAAATTTTAAAATGACAGCAGAAAGAGATCGAATGTTTTTAACTTCAAAAGATGATAATGAAATACAACAACTTATTAAGAGATTACCGAAAATATTCGGTATACAATCATTTAGTCCAGTTGCTTCATGTTCTCAGGAAATGGATGATATACAAGCAACGGCATTGAAAATTATTGCGAGTTTAGACAACCAAGATAAGTCATTTAGAGTTACAGTAAAAAGAACGGATAAAAGATTTCCTTTAGATACTTACGAATTACAGCGTACAGTTGCAAGTCATGTACTAAAACAATTTCCTAGCTTGAAAGTAAAAATGAAAGAGCCGGAAATTGATTTGCGTATTGAGGTATTAACTGATGCTGTTTATATGATGGCTGAAGTTATTCCAGGAGCTGGCGGTATGCCTTTAGGTTCAAATGGTCGCTCCTTATTAATGCTTTCGGGAGGAATCGATAGTCCGGTAGCAGGTTATATGTTATTAAAACGTGGAGTACGTTTAGACGCAATCCATTTCCATAGTCCACCCTTTACAAGTGAACGTTCAAAAGAAAAAGTGATGGATTTAGCTAATCAGTTGAGTCATTTTGGAGCAACGGTGAGACTGCATGTCATTCCATTTACGGAAATTCAGCAAAGCATTCAATCACAAATTCCAGACAACGTATCAATGACAACTACAAGAAGAATGATGATGAAAATCGCAGATATTGTTAGAGAAGAAATTGGAGCGTTAGGAATCGTTACGGGAGAAAGTTTAGGACAAGTGGCTAGCCAAACACTGGAAAGCCTAACAGCTATTAATGCTGTTTCAACTACACCTGTTTTTAGACCTTTAATTTCATTTGATAAACTTGAAATCATCGATATTGCACGAAAGATTGGAACTTATGAAACGTCCATATTACCATTTGAGGATTGCTGCACAATATTTACTTCATCTTGTCCGAAAACGAAGCCTAAGCTTGAAAAAGTGGAGTACTATGAAAGCTTTAAAGACTTTGATGAATTAATAAATGATGCGGTTAAAAATAGAGAAGTGTTTTCATTCCCAAACAAGAAAAACAATAACTTTGAAAATCTTTTATAAAAAATAACAAAATATACCTCATCCCTTAGTGTATGGATTGCTCGAAAACGAGCATTCTAATTTCACAAGGAGGTGATAATTATGGCAAACAACACTTCAAATCAACTTTTAGTACCAGGAGTAAAACAAGCTATTGATCAAATGAAATATGAAATTGCTCAAGAGTTTGGAGTACAACTTGGACCAGATGCATCATCGCGTGCCAACGGATCCGTCGGCGGAGAAATTACTAAGCGATTAGTGCAACAGGCTCAATCCCAAATGAGTGGATACAGCAAATAAGAAAAAAAATCGGTAGCTTAGGCTACCGATTTTTCTATTTAAAAGAAAATAAATAAATTTGACGTGCTAGGAATTCAGTATTACCAACAACTTCACATCATAAGAAAAATGCAAGCGTTCTTTAAGTGCACATGGTCATCACCCATTCCGGAGTACTTTGGACAAAACAGTGGCTACACTATTACCGTAGTAATTTAGCTCGTGAAGTGACTGCGTCACTTCACGAGCCATTTTTTTCGGTCATCTTGTGGCGGATGTTTGTCCGTCGACCTCTTGAATTATGGAGACATGGTGCATCAGGTTTGGATAATGTAAGAATAAATCCTTTCCTATTCTTTTAAAAGCGAACGAAGATACAATTTCGTCCGCACAGCGCTTCCTTATTAATGGATACTATCTATTTTTTTCAGTTTCCACCAATTCTAATTATCTGCCCACTGATATACTGTGTACAGTAAAAGTAAAAAAACAATAAGATCAAGCCCTTTGTCGTCCTTCATGAAGCAGTTCATCGCCTAGTACATTTAAAAGGTCCTTTAAAGCACTTGGGAATTGGTGAAAGACAAGATGCACTTAAAGGGAGTTTGAGATCTTTTAAAAAAACAGAAATTTTTATTTATATTTAAAAATCTGACTATTTAATTTATAATTGAGATGTAAGGACGAGGAGGAGTTAAGATGAATAAACAAAATTTGATAGCACCAAACAACTATAACTTAGTTACTGAATTTGAAAAATATAGTTCTGAAGAAGAAAAGATTGCTCTCATTTGGGAATCGGATAAAGATGAAAATAAGACGTGTACATATAAAGAGTTAATGCTAAGAGCAAATAGAGTGGCAAATGTATTTACCAAAAAAGGTCTTCAAAAAGGCGATGTCGTATTAATTATGGTTCCTCGACTAATAGAAGCATATGAAGTTTATATTGGTGCACTAAAAGCGGGCCTTGTAGTTATTCCAAGCTCTGAAATGCTTCGAGCAAAAGATATTGAATATCGTCTGGAGCATAGTGAAGCGAAAGCTGTCATCGCATATGAACCATTTTTGGATCAGTTTGATGGCGTTCAACATATAGATGAAAAATTATTACTAGTTATTGGTGAAGGAAATGGGAAATGGACTTCTCTTACAAATGAAATGAATGGGGAATCCGATCAGTTTCAAACTGTCGCTACACGAAAAGGTGATATGGCATTTCTGTCATACACAAGTGGCACTACTGGAAATCCAAAAGGTGTAGTACATACACATGGATGGGCTTTTGCACATTTGCGTACCTCTGGCCCTAATTGGCTTGGAATTCAGGAAGGAGACATAGTTTGGGCAACTGCTAGTCCTGGATGGCAAAAGTGGATTTGGAGCCCTTTCCTTGCAACGTTAGGGAGTGGTGCAATTGGTTATGTGTACAGTGGAAAATTTGAACCGAAAACATATTTAAATAAGATTCAAGAGAAAAAAGTAAATGTGCTTTGCTGCACACCAACGGAATATAGAATAATGGCTAAAACAGAAGGATTATCAGAATATAATCTATCCTCCCTTCATAGTGCTGTATCTGCAGGTGAACCGTTAAACAGAGAAGTCATTGAAACTTTTAATAGATTGTTTAGTTTGGAAGTCAGAGATGGTTATGGTCAAACAGAAAACACTTTGCTTGTCGGCACGATGAAAGGAATGGAAACAAGATTAGGTTCAATGGGAAAACCAACACCAGGAAATAGAGTAGAAATCATTAATGATCTTGGAGAAGTGTGTGCTCCAGGTGAGGTTGGAGATATTGCAGTGCATATAGAGACACCTGCTCTTTTTAAAGAATATTTAAAGGACCCTGAAAGAACTTCAATGCAATTTAGAGGTGATTACTATATTACTGGAGATCAAGCGAAAAAAGACGAAGATGGTTATTTTTGGTTCGAAGGTAGAGGGGACGATATCATAATAAGTTCTGGTTACACAATTGGACCATTTGAAGTGGAAGATGCGCTTACAAAACATCCAGCTGTACAAGAATGTGCCGTAGTTGGAAGTCCTCATGAACTTCGAGGAGCAATTGTAAAAGCATTCGTCGTTTTACGTGATTCATCCATACAAGGTTCAGAGGAATTAGTAAAAGAACTTCAAGAGCATGTTAAATCACTGACTGCTCCGTATAAGTATCCTCGCGAAATACAATTTATCAAAGAATTACCGAAAACAACTTCTGGTAAAATAAGAAGAATTGAACTAAGAGAACAAGAAAAATTGAAAAAATAAGAAATATCAAGACACGAAGAACAAAAAATGTTTTTCGTGTTTTTACATGTTGAAAAGATTTTTTGTTTACTTTAGTGAAGTAAGGGAATATAATGATGCTTGTATTTTCTGGCACAAACAAATGGGGTGAAGCTTTGCAGAAAGAAGAGAAACAGGGAATAATTATAGTAGCAATTGCTTATATATTTTGGGGATTTATGCCGATTTATTGGAAGCTATTGGCAAGTGTTTCGAGTGATGAGATACTTTCGAGTCGAGTAATATGGTCATTTATTTTTACATTTTTAGTAGTTATCTTAAGTAGAAAATTTGGAACGTTAATCAGTGATTTAAAGGAACTTTGGAAGAATAAAAAGGCTTTTTGGAGTCTAGTTCTTGCTTCGTACTTAGTAACAGGAAATTGGTTTACTTACATATACGCAGTAAATGCGGGATACATAGTACAAACGAGTTTAGGATATTACATCAACCCACTGTTATCTGTACTTCTAGGAATTATCTTTTTAAAAGAAAAACTATCTTGGGCACAACAACTTTCAGTAGCTATTGCAGCAGCTGGAGTAATCATTCTTACAATATCTTATGGAGAGATTCCATGGATTGCTGTTACGTTAGCTTTGACATTTGCTTTTTATGGTTTGATTAAAAAAAGCTTAACGATAGATCCTTTACGTGGCTTAACATTAGAAACAATGTTTGTTCTTCCTATAGCACTTATTTATTTTGTTTATTTATTGATGACTGATCAAGCAGTTTTCTTCCAATCAAATGCTCAAACAATGATTTTGCTTGCATTAACTGGTGTTGCAACCGCAGTCCCACTCGTATTGTTTGCAAAAGGAACGAAAACGATGCCTCTTTATATGTCAGGATTTATTCAATATTTTGCTCCAACAATTATGCTCCTAGTCGGCATTTTTGTATATGATGAAAAATTTAGCAAAATTGAGTTTATATCATTTTCATTTATTTGGACAGCATTAATTTTATTTACTTTTTCTAAAATTGTGGAAGTAAGAAAACACAGGTAGTTCTCAGCCTACCTGTGTTCTATAAAAAAGATCGCTTTACTTTTTCCCAATAGCTATTATTTTTCAATTTTACTGTTTTTACAACTTGATTACTTAATGCGATAGACACAGTCTCTACATGTTGAATACTTAATGCTTCGTTGTCTGTGCTCATCGATGGATAGTCATTCCAGTCTTTATGGAGTCTAAGTTCAAGAGTTCTACTACCACTTAAAATGAAGGGAGAACCTAGTGTTCTGTATTCATTATTGTTCATGGAAGCAATTTCTGTTACTTGAATACATGGAAGTAATGGGTCTACTATAGCTCCATTAAGTGACTTATTGTAAGCGGAGCTACCAGTCGGAGTTGAAATAACGATCCCGTCTCCTCTAAATGTCTCAAACAGTTTGTGGTCAATTATTATGTCCAATACAAAAGTTTTAATGATATTTGAACGAATGGTGAACTCATTTAAGCAATAAAATTTAGGTTGTTGATTGACCGATAGTTCGAGCAAAGGGTACTTCCGAACTTCAATTTTATTATGCAATACTGCTTCTGCCATTTCGTGAATGTCTTCTATTAAAAAGTCACAATACATACTTAGTAGGCCTGTAGTTGATATTCCGGCATAGAGACAATCCTGGCGGAATCCTGTCTTGCGAACTGCTTGTAAAAATGATCCGTCTGAACCAATACTTACAATTATAGAGGCTTCATCATGGTGTTCAACAACTTGAAAGCCGTACTGTTTTATTACATTTGTTAAATGATCTTTTTTTTGTAAAGTATCTATGTCATTTTTAGCAAAAAGATATATTGCGTTTTTGGATGTCATAATCGATATTCCTTCCAGTAGAATTAAGGATAAAAAGATTAAAATTATTTATTGCCTAGCTTCACTATATTTATAATATTTATTTTACCATTTCATGAAACGTTTAGGGATTTTTATCGTATGTTATGAGAGAACAAAAGGAGGAACAACAATATGAATAAGAAACGTTGGTTTGCTATTTTAGGAGCATCCATTTTATTGGTAATATCAATTTTTGTAAACACAATATCAACTATGTTTTCTACAGATTGGACTTCTTTAATGGATGAATTTGCATCTATTTCAAATTCTGATTTCTATGAAACTGTATTAGAAGATGGAGATATGGATAACAGAGTAGCAGTATTAACAGTTGATGGTACGATTCAGGATACCGGTAGTGCATCCTCTATTTTTGGAACAGAAAGTTATAATCACCAATTCTTTTTGCAACAATTAGATCAGGTGAAAGAAGACGATACAATAAAAGCTATAGTTTTACAAGTGAACTCACCTGGTGGCGGAGTAGTCGAATCTGCACAAATATATAAAAAAATTAAAGAGATTCAAGACGAAACTTCAAAGCCAATCTATGTTTCTATGGGAAGTATGGCAGCATCAGGGGGTTACTATATTTCGGCACCTGCAGATAAAATCTTTGTGAATAAAGAAACAATTACAGGTTCTATTGGTGTTATCATGCATAGCATCAATTATGGAAAATTGGCAGAAAAATACGGAGTAGAGTTTGTAACTATAAAATCTGGTCCTTATAAAGATATCATGAGTCCAACTAGAGATATGACAGAAGAAGAAAGAAATATGTTACAAGTTATGTTAAACGAATCGTATGAGGATTTTGTTGATATCGTTGCGCAAGGTCGTCATATGACAGTTGCAGAAGTGAAGAAAGTTGCAGACGGTAGAATTATGAGTGGGCGTCAAGCTATTGCAGCTGGTCTTGCAGATGACGTTGGATATTTGGATGATGTTATTCAAGCGATTAAGAAAGATCAAAAATTAGAGGATGCGGAAGTAATTGAATATGGCTACTCACAAAGTCTTTCCTCCCTTTTTGCTCTGAAAGCACAATCTTTCCTAGGGATAGATATGGAATCAAAATTAATCGGTAAACTTATTGCAGACAATAGTGCACCACGAATGATGTATTTATATGGTGATAGATAAGGAGGGTAAATGATGAGTGAAATTATACAGACGGAAGAAAATAATGTACAACCGAATGAATTGCCAACCCAGCAAATAGACATAAAACCAATTGAACAATTTGAACTGAAACCAGCTGGTTTTTGGATTCGTTTTTGGGCATATTTTTCGGATCTATTAATCTTATCCTCTATTGGAATGTTACTAATAAAGCCCATTTTTCGTTTGTTTTCATTAGAAATAAACGATCCTACCTGGTATGCACCATTTACGTTAATAACATCGATTCTTTTTTACGCCTATTTTGTACTGATGACAAAATTTTTCAATCAAACAATAGGAAAAATGATTTTTGGCATTCGAGTTATATCGAAGGATAATGGAAACCTTACATGGAGTACAATTCTATTCAGGGAGTGGATTGGCCGCATAATTTCTGTTATCCCATTTAATCTTCCTTATCTTGTTATTGCGTTTACAGAGAGAAATCAGGCAATCCATGATATGATCGCAGATACTTTTGTAGTTCATGAAGAAGTTTACGACAAGATAGAAAAAAATGGATACGAACGTACAGCAATGGCAAAAGAGTTGCAAGAGCAGAACACATTCTAGTAAGATGAAGATATTGAAAAAGGAGGCTACATATTATGGCACAAGTAACATTTAAAAATAATCCTATTACATTAGTTGGTAAAGAAGTGGTAGTTGGAGAGAAAGCACCAAACTTTACAGTTTTAGCAAACGATTTATCGGCAGTAACACTTCAAGATTCTGCTGGGAAAGTTCGTTTAATTAGTGTAGTCCCTTCTCTAGATACTGGTGTTTGTTCAACACAAACAAATAAATTCAATCAAAGTGCTGCTAGTCTCGGTGAGGATGTAGTAATTTTGACTATCTCCGTTGACTTACCTTTTGCTCAAAAGCGTTGGTGTGGAGCTAATGCTGCAGATGCAATTCAGACATTATCGGATCATCGCGATCTTTCTTTCGGAGAAGCATATGGCGTGGTGATGAAAGAATTGCGTTTACTAGCTCGTTCCATTTTTGTAGTTGATAAAAATGACGTAGTTACTTATGTTGAATATGTAAGCGAAGGAACAGATCATCCAGACTACGAAAAAGCATTAGAAGCAGTTAAAGAGTTAACGAACAAATAAAACAATAAAACCCACTCTAATTAAAGAGTGGGTTTTAATTTGAGGGATAATTATGCATACAAATGTGGAGAAAATTTTTACGTTTATTGATCAAGAAAGTAGTTTTATAGAAGAACAGGAGTCTGTGACATATTTAGAAGGCGTTATTTACGCACTTGAATTATGGATAACAGATAAAAAAGCACCCTTAGTGACAAACCCTGATAACGAGCAAATTAGAAAAGCAGTACAACTTGCAATTCTAAAAGGGATGAAAAAATCAGCACAAGTTAACCATCAAATGACACCAGATGCAATTGGCTTGTTAGTATCTTATTTTGTTAAGAAAATGATGAAAGAAAAAAAAGAGCATGCAATTTTAGATCCAGCTTTAGGAACTGGTAATTTACTCTATACAATTATGAATGCATTATCTAGTGAGAATCATGCTTTTGGTGTTGAAATAGACGATTTATTAATTCAATTGGCAGCCCAAACAGGTGAGCTATTAAGTTGTGATATTCAATTATTTAGACAGGATGCCTTAAAACCATTATTAATCGATCCAGTTGACATTGTTGTAAGTGATTTACCTGTAGGATATTATCCAGATGAGGAAACTGCAAGTGAATATTTTCTTCAAAGTGAAGGTGAAATGTCTTATGCACATCATTTATTTATCGAACAATCGATGAATCATGTAAAACCTGGTGGATACTTATACTTTTTAGTTCCAGACACTATTTTTGAATCAAAACAAGCACCAAACCTTCATAAATTTTTGAAAGATAATGGCTGGATTCAGGCAGTAATACAGTTTCCATCTAATATCTTCAAAACAAAAGGGCAGGAGAAGAGTTTACTCATTCTTCAAAAGAAAAGCGAAGATTTAAAAGCACCGAGGGAAGTATTACTTGCAAAAGTTCCAAATATGTCGAATCGGGAAGCGATGGAGTTGTTCTTTAAAAAAGTAGATATATGGCAAGAAGAAAATTCAAGATGATAGTTGCTCGCCCCTACTGTGATTAGTACAATTAAAGTACTAGTTTCACTTAATCTACCAGCGGTCATACACCGGCTAAATTAAGTGAAAGGATGGAAGGGGCGTTTTTTTATGGTAAATATTTTAGCGATTAATGCCGGTAGTTCATCTTTAAAATTTCAATTGTTGAAAATGCCAGAAGAAAATGTTATTGCAAAAGGATTAATAGAACGAATTGGCTTAAGCAATCCTATTTTTACAATGACGACGCAAAATGAACGAATACAATTAATAGAACAAGTGGAAAACCATACACAAGCCGTAAAACTTTTGATGAATCAGTTAGTTGATAAAGGAGTTATTCACTCTTTAAATGACATACAAGGAGTAGGACACCGTGTAGTACATGGTGGAGAAGTGTATAGTGATTCAGTATTAATAACAGAAAAAGTAATGAAAAAATTAGAAGAGCTTTCTGAGCTTGCCCCATTACATAATCCTGCAAATATTACCGGTATTCGCGAGTTTTCAAAAGAATTACCGAATGTTCCTGCGGTAGCTGTTTTTGATACAGCATTTCATCAAACGATGCCGGAAAGTTCGTACTTATATTCCATACCATATGATTATTATGAGAAGTATGGAATTCGTAAATATGGTTTTCACGGGACTTCACATAAGTATGTTGCTTACCGGGCAGCAGAGTTATTAAACCGACCAATAGAAACGACTAGATTTATATCCTGTCACCTTGGAAATGGAGCAAGTATTGCGGCTATACATCGAGGAAAATCTATTGACACATCCATGGGCTTTACACCTCTTGCTGGAGTAACGATGGGGACAAGATCTGGGAATTTAGATCCTGCTTTAATTCCATACTTAATGGAAAAAACAGAGAAAAGTGCAGAAGAAGTATTAGATGTTTTAAATAAAAAATCTGGCATGCTAGGCGTTTCTGGATTTTCAAGTGATCTACGTGAAATTGTAACAGAGGCATCCAAGGGAAATGAACGAGCTCAGTTAGCACTTGACGTATTTACAAATCGTATCCATAAATATATAGGTTCTTATGCAGCTCGGATGAATGGCGTAGATGCCATAATTTTTACTGCAGGAATTGGAGAAAATAGTGAAGTTATTCGAAAAAAAGTTTTAAGTGGTCTACAATTTATGGGGGTTTATTTGGATCATGATTTAAATAAGCTAAACGGTAAAGAAATATTTATAAATTATCCTCATTCTCCTGTAAAAGTAATTGTCATCCCAACGAACGAAGAAATAATGATTGCAAGAGATACAATGAGGTTAGCAGGATTATAAAGGGTTTGAACGATTAGACTAATCTTTAAAATCTAAACTGGTTATGATTATTTTCTCTCGTGCAATCATTACCGATATTTGATATGTACAACTTTCTGAGGGTTATGATTACAACTCTAGGAGGATGTATTATGAAAAAAAGAAGAACATCATCAACAGGCAAAGGTTTAACATGGTTAGAAGGTAGAGAGTTAATCATAAGTATTAAAACGTTAGAAGGTCGGGCAAGTCTTACAATAGAAAGCTATAAAAAACTATTCAATGATTTTGAGCGTTGTTTTGGTGTTCGTAAGTATATGACTAATGTTACACATGAGGACGCAAGAAGATTTATTGAGTGGCAGTTAAACGAAAAAACACAGTTTCTTAAAGCGAGGTTTAGAAATAGATATTATTAAATTAAATGGAATACCGAAAGCTAGTTTCTAAGTAGATCTGAGAAAGCATGAAGTAGGAGGCAAATAGGATTATTGGAGCAGTCGTTTATTTGTCTAAATGTATAAAGTAATTATTTCTATTTTGTTGAATGTTTTATTTATGTAGAAAATAGCTAGGTGTGAGAAGACTTTGAAAACAGCTTATTTAGGATAATACTTGAAAAGAAGGTTATGTAATGGATAAAAAAGAATACCATTTTCAAAAGTTAACACCTATTAATAATTCCGACTTAAATATTTATGAAGACGCATTGAATTTCGTTTTTGCAAATGATGATCTTAAAAATATTGCAATATCTGGCCCGTATAGTTCTGGTAAAAGCAGCTTAATAGAAACATATAAGAGTGAATATACAGATAAAAAATTTTTACATATTTCTCTAGCTCACTTCGAATCACCCGAAAGTACAGATATTCCGACTTATGATGAAGTAGTTTTAGAGGGAAAGATTCTCAACCAGCTCATTCACCAAATTGATCCAAACAAAATCCCAAAGACCAACTTTAAAGTGAAGCAAAATGTATCTGATAAAGGGACTATAAAAAGCACACTATTTATATCGTTATTTTTAATTCTAATAGCATATATAGTGTTTTTTAACAGCTGGAGCAATTATGTTTCATCAATGGAAATAGAATGGGTAAAAAATATTTTGATGTGGACTACAGTTAGTGAACTATTGTTGGTTAGTGGCATTTTATGCTCTATTATCTTTGGAATAACGATATACTCCATAATTACAACTCAAAAGAACAAAAATATATTTAAGAGACTAAATTTACAGGGAAATGAGATTGAGATCTTTCAAGAAACAAATGAATCTTACTTTGATAAGTATCTCAATGAAGTATTGTATATTTTTGAAAACTCAGATGTCGATGTAATAATTTTCGAGGATATTGACAGGTATAATGTGAATCAAATATTCGAAAAACTGAGGGAAATTAATACTCTGATTAACAATAAAAAAAGCAAAGACGAGAAAACACCGATTCGCTTCATATATTTATTAAGGGATGATATTTTCATTTCAAAAGATCGAACAAAGTTTTTTGATTTCATAATACCGGTTGTTCCAGTCATTGATAGCTCTAATTCACATGATAAATTTATTGAACATTTTGTGGAAGGGGAGATTATTGAGTTATTCGACGAGGTTTTTCTCAAAGGTTTGTCATTATATATTGATGACATGAGAATTCTAAAGAACATATATAACGAATTTATTATATACAATAACCTTGTACAATCAATAGAATTAAACAAAAATAGGCTCCTAGCAATAATTACTTATAAAAATATATTTCCAAGAGATTTTAGTGATTTACAACTGAGCATGGGATATGTTCATACTTTGTTTGAAAGTAAAACGGAATTATTAAAGGAAGAGTTTGAAAGTATTAACCATCAAATTAAAGAAGTTGAAGAGAAGCTGGACCTATCAAATGTTGAAAAACTTGAATCTATTAATGAACTTGATGCGGTCTACTTGTTATCAAATTATCGAATAAACAATGCTTCAGGAATTGATATTTCGAATTTTAAAACACGAGCTGATTTGGTTAAAGCTATAAAGGAAAACCCTGATAGTGTCCAAATACAAGAAAATTATAGTAGTAGGCTTATAAGTTTACAACCAGATCTTGAGGAACTTCTTCAAAACCCAGAATATATTAAGCGGAAAGAAGCAATAGAAAGAAATGTTGATAATCAAATTGAAGAGTTGAAAAGTGAATTACAAACATTACAAAAGCAAAGAACTATAATACAAAATAGTCGATTACGTAGCATTATTACAAAAGACAATATTGATAACATTTTTAGCGTCAACTTTATTAATCAGATTGGAGTAAAAAACGATTATAAAGAAATAAAGGGGAGTCCATATTTTCCTTTAATTAAATACTTAATTCGAAATGGATATATTGATGAAACATATCCTGATTATATGACATATTTTTATGAAAACAGTCTAAATCGAATAGATAAGAATTTTCTCCTTAGTATAACTGATCAAATGCCAAAGGATTACTCATATTCGTTAATAAATCCAAAGGTAGTTCTTTCTAGATTACAACTTATCGATTTTGAGCAGATAGAAATCCTAAACTTTGACCTGTTGTGTCATCTGTTAAATACAAGAAATATTAATGAAAAATATTTTATTAGTTTCCTCGAACAGTTAAAAAGGACAAAGAATTTCAAATTTATTACTGAGTTTTTGGAAACACAGAGAGAAACTGTTTTGTTTATAGAAGCATTAAACAAAATATGGCCAAGAATTTTTGACGATATTTTTAGTGTAAGTAATCTAAGTTATGAACAGAAAAAACAATATGTCATCCATACATTATATAATTCTTCGGTTGATGATATTTTAGCTCTTAATGATAGAAATAGTTTAACAAAATTTATATCTGAGAGTCCTAATTTCTTAGACATAATTAATCCAAATATCGACGTTCTGATAGATGGGTTCACTAAGATTGGAGTTAAATTTGAATGGATTGATTATGAAGTATCAAACAAGGAACTTTTTGCAGCTGTATATAAGAACAATTTATATCTGATTACATTTGAACTCATTGAATTATTCTTAATAAAAGTTTATGGCTTGAACAAAAGCAATGACTTTTATAATAAAAATTATACTTTGATTAGTTCAAAAGAGGATGAACCTTTATTACAATATGTAAATAGAAATATGAATGAGTATATGAGAGTCAATCTTGAAAACTCTAATGAGGATATAACAGACGAAGAATCTGCTACATTGACAATACTCAACCATGTTAACATTAAACCAGATTATAAGATAAAGTATATTGGCTATCTGCAAACTAAATTAGATAATATAGAGAAGGTAATTAATGCAGAATTATGGAAATACCTATTACAAGAAAAACTAGTAAACTACACGGAGATTAATATATTAAACTATTTCTTTAAAAACGGAAATGTGATAGATACGTATTTAATTGAATTTATCAATAGTTCAAGTATTAATTTTAGACTTAATACAAACAGCTCAATATATACTCCATTTGGTGAAAAATCCAAAAGTGATTTTGTTAAGGCAGTAGTTTTATGCAACGAGTTATCTAACGAAAGGTATGAGTCTATTTTGAAGACTTCAAATACTAATTTTAACTCGTTTCTATACTCTGACATTGAATACGAGAAGTTTTCAATTCTTATCAAACTCAATATTATTATAATGACTGAATCAAATCTATTATTTATAAGAGAGATATATCCAGAGAATTTGATGCATTTCATTACTCATAATTTCTCTGAATACATTAAAATAATTAACTCAGAAAACTATGTTTTTGACGAAATGATTTCAGTGTTAGATGAAAACGTGGATGAACCAAACAAAATTAAATTGTTGGAATTTACAACAGAAAAATTAACGATTAAGCAAAAAGGATATTCTGATTTAGTTAAACAGCATATTTTAAAAGACAACTTCGATGTAGCTGATATAGAGTTTTTGCTCAGTGATTACTCAAATGAAAGTGTCGCCGTTAAAAAAATTATATGTGACATTTCAATAAGATATGTAAGACATATAATAGATAATCAGTATTCAATTGATTTTAAACTTCTTTCAGACCTTCTAAGTTCAAATGTTCTAGAGATGGATGTAAAAAAAGAATTGTTTTTGATGTCCCTACCAAATTTGAATGAAACACAAGCAAGAGAGAATCTTACGACGTTACAAATGAGCGAATTTTTGGGTTTATTTGAAAGAAAACGACCAAGGATTGAAGTTAACGAAATTAACACCAGGATTTTAAAGATTTTCAAAGAAAAGAACTGGATTACAAAGTTTGAAATTGATAATGAAGATACGGAATTTTACCGAGCATATGGACGTAAAGTTAATGAAGATGAATTAATGTAATAATTTATAGTTTAACAAAGCCCATATTTCAAAAAAAGATAGATAGTTTATGATAAATGAGCTGAACCCCGAATTGTAGACACTTTAGAAAAAGTGTAGCAATTCGGGGTTTTTTTGAAGAACGTAGAGGAAATGCAAGTTCGGGGTGCTCTAATACGTGGGTAATGTCAATCTTTATTAAACACTTCTATGTCGCCAAAGGACAAACTCTAGACAACGCAAAACAACCATATAATAGATACCTCGATGGACCATATAGTCATTCTATTCGCACCTATGTTCCGTTCTGCTGCTCCTGGTCTTGCTCTGCGTACTTTATCTCTTGTCACTTCTCTCGCTCTTTTCCCCTCCCTTATAGACCTATTACTCCACCCGAACCTCTACCACTTAACCGATCGATCCGCTCTCCAGCAACCGCCGAACCCCCCCACACTAACCATAATAAATACGAATTTATTGAATACCTTCGAATGGATTAAATTAATTCGAATTAATTCAAAACAAGGTGGGTAAGGGGAGGGTAAAGAAAGGAAAAAAGACAGGGACATACCTTCGGTTTTTCGCTATATGGTCTATCGGGGTTTATACTAATCGTATATAATACAGTATAGGAGTGGTTGTATGAAAAACCTGTCAGAATGGTTCCAATCCAAAGAAGAAGTGTACACGCTTTTCTTAGTTGCTCATGCTACTTCTTCCAAACGTCATTTGCATAAGGAGATTGCTGGACTCGATTATCTTTGAAGAATCCTTAAAAAAGGAATGGAGTCCTGTGCAAGAACTAGCAGAAAGTATGACTAATTTAATGATATTACATTCATATTGTATAATAGCGTAAAGGTAATAAACGAAAGAACGTAGTAGAAGGAGACTCTCTTGTTGGTGTCGGTGACATGGAATAATTCGAACAACTTCTAACAGGCAAGACATATAGTAAACAATCGATTAACGAAGTACTAGAGCCTATTGATATACCAAAGTATTTTGGTGGATTAGTAAAGAAGAATTAGTTCAACTAATTTTTTTTGATACAATGTAGAGTCTAACGTATGTTAGGCTCTTTTTTGTTATGAATTATGCTCGTTCCCTTAGAGTACAAGACATAAAAAAGAAATCATAACCATTTTTTCAAAACGTGGAGCAATCACAACCGAAATGGTATAATTGGGTTAAGAATACTTAGAAATGTTGTCATATCAAGGGTTCATTCTCCGGTAAAAGTAATTGTCATTCCAACGAACGAAGAAATAATGATTGCAAGAGATACAATGAGGTTAGCAGGATTATAAAGGGGAAAAAGATGTGCTCTCGGATGTTAAGGTAAAGCTCTCGCAGAAGCTGAAGAGCTTTTAAATAGTGGTTAAAAATTTTTTGCGAAAAGGAGTCACATTCAGTAGAGAGTGACTTTTTTATAGAAATTTTTTTTATGCCATAAACAGGTTGATTTCCGCTGCAGGCGGACGCTTTCTTACCTCTAGTCAAGAGTAATATCTATAAAAGTAAATTAAAGATAGTAATCCATTCAACGAGTTGTTGATTTCCGTTCCGGCGCTCGCTTTCCGCGGGCATGGCTTGAGCCTCCTCGTTCGCTTCGCTACCTGCGGGGTCTCAAGGCTCATGCACCTGCCGCTTCGCTTTCGGTGCAGAAAAACATCTGCTATTCCCGCAGGAGTCGAGCACCTGCACTCCAAGCAACAATGAACACTAAA